>JAEZBW010000382.1 GCA_023426765.1 Bacillota bacterium | reverse complement strand
GGTTACGCCTGTCTTGCAGTAGGCGTTCCCGGAACCGAACAGAAAAGCTGTATCATGAAAAACGCCAGCACCGAAAGGTTGATGGACCTGTTCTGGACAAACCTGAATGCACTGGAGAATATCATCCAATATAATATCCGAATGGATATCCGGCTGTTTCGTATCAGCTCCGGTCTGATCCCTTTTGGCTCAAGCCCCGTGAATCTTCTTCCCTGGTGGGATATGTATTCCTCCTGGCTGGAAACCATCGGCAGCAAAATAAAGGGGGTTGGCATGCGGGTGTCCATGCATCCAGGTCAATATACCATTCTCAATTCCCCGGATGAACAGATTGTTCAAAAGAGCTTTGAGGATCTGATTTACCATGCGCGGGTACTGGACAGCCTTTGCCTGGGGCCTGAGCATAAGCTGATCCTGCATGTGGGAGGTATCTACAAGGATAAAGCGCTTGCTGCGGAACGTTTTATAACAAATTTCAGGAGATTGCCCGAAGCCGTGCGTCACAGGCTTGTCATTGAGAATGATGACAAATGCTTCACGGCAGGAGATGTCCTTGAGATATCGCAAAAGCTTCAAATCCCCATGGTATATGATACACTGCACAACACGGTGAACCCCAATGACCACGAGCGCAGCGACGCCGACTGGATCGACCTGTGTCGCAGCACCTGGCAAGAAAAGGACGGCCCCCAGAAAATCCATTATTCCCAGCAAGCTTCCGGAAAATCACCCGGATCCCATTCGGAGAGCGTTGGCACCGATCAGTTCCTGCGTTTCTATGAAACGATTAAAAACAGGAAATTGGATATCATGCTGGAGGTGAAGGATAAGAACCTGTCGGTTCTGAAATGCATGCAGGCCATCCGATTAAAAACCACAGAATTTGGGAAAACTGATCAGCTGGGCGTCATCTGAAAGCGCTACATATGGACGCTGCAGAGGAGTACTTATGACGAAGAAGAGCTTTCTTATTTTTACAATGATCATGATTTGTGTCACCGGCGCCGCATTTTATGGGATCTATACAAGAGCTGAAAACCAAATCCGGGAAAAAAACAAGCTGCTTGAGACAAAGCTCTCGGAAGAAGAACCTTATGATACAGGCCCTCCATTGCCCGAGGCCTTTCAAACAGATTCCGAAAACCCGGAAAATGAAAGCGACATGCCGAAAACCCTTACGAAAGGTCAGAAATACTACACATCCCTTACGTCACCGGACAGCAGGAATGTTTTATTAATCGGCAAGGATCCCACTTATTCGAATTTTGATATCCTGCTGATAGCATCGGTGAACGAGAAGAACAAACTTGTACGCCTGGTGGACCTGCCCAGAGATATTTATATTGACTATGTCGATTCCATCCTGACGGAGCTTGAGACAAACGCTGAAGAGTTCTTTCATGAAAAAGGATCCAGAAAACTGAACGCAGCCCATGTTGTCGGCAGGAAAATCAAGTACTCCCCCGAAACCGAAAGGTTCGCCGGAAGGCCGGATATCAACTTTCTATCCGATTTGATTGGTGAAATCTTTGGGATTGTCATCGATGATTATATGTCGGTCGAAACCGATGGTTTTCGTGAAATGGTGGACTATTTCGGTGGCGTGGTGGTGGATGTGCCTTATGCGATGCATTATGAAGACCCGCTCCAGGATTTGTATATCCACCTGGAACCGGGGCTTCAGGTGCTTGACGGCACACAGGCCGAAGGCTTTGTGCGCTTCAGGCAGGGAATGAACGAATATGGCCGGATGGTCAGCTACTCACGGGCGGAAAACACCTTTCTATTTCTGAAATCCTTCTTCAAGCAGCATGTTACGCTGAGAAACATATCAAAGGCCGGGAAGGTCTATGAAATTATCCGCGAGAATACTAAAACCAGCGTCCAGACAATCGGAGAAACCTACCAGTACGCACTTCTTTTGAAAAAAATCCTGGAAGAGGGTTATACCATTGAATCGGCAACGGTTGAATGCAAAGACTCGAAGAGAATTAATGGCGCGCTGTATGATATCATCAGGACAGAATGAAGGAAGTTGTTCAAAGATAACTACCGAAAAAGGGAACAAACATGGAAAAAGAGGGTAAACTCGCTACCCTCTTTTTCTGTACATGTCAGATTGATTTTTTCGTCAACAAAATGAATCCGAACCGTTTCTCTACTCTATTGGTTTATATTCGTACGTTACCTGGCCGTCCATGATGGTGACCAGCACATATTTTGCCGCCTTTTTATCTCCGGCCGACAGCTCCGGAACATCAAAGCCTGCGGTTGAGAAGTACCTGACGCCCCTGTCCTTTGTCACCTTGTTCTCGGTTCCTTTGTAGAACACCCAAACATTTTTAAACTTGTTCCGGTATTTCACCAGGATATCTTTGAATAGCTGAGCTTCTTTTTTATCGGTAAAGGTATCGGGATTGTTTTCAAGGAAAAGGAATACATTCTCTCCGGTAAAACTGTCCAGTTGCTGCATCAGCCAGTTCCACTGCCCTGTGGGGCCGGTTCTGAGGCTTTTGGCTTTCATATCCAATGAGATAAACCTGGAGCTTTGAAGATCTGTTACACTGTAGCCGGTACCTGTTGCCACAGAAGGCTTTTGCAGCTGAGCCAATACCTGGTGCGTTCCATTCCCGACGAAAGCCCCTAATTCAATATACTTGTTGACCTTATCGGCCAGAACAGCCGTCAGGCGCTTTTCCACATCATTGGCCGGTTCCCTGGCTTCACCGAAAACCGAGAATCGGTAATTCGTTTCACCCTGCACGAAAGTCTTAGCCTGGCTCCTGTAATCCACCGGCTCGGTATCGGCAGGCAGCTTTGTAAAGTCCACCTTGCTGCCGGTCTTCAGGTTGAATTGCAGATCGTCCAGATAGATATGCCCTTCCTCATTCAGCGGGGCCGGGTTTACTACATACAGACGCGTCAGCCTTGCCGGCTTTGCGATTTTCTCCACATTTCCTTCGACATATTTCCAGCCTGTCCAGCTGATACCTTCTGAAAACATCACATACTTCTTTTCGCCCTTTGCATCCACCACTTCGGCCCTCAGCCAGCTTTTTGTAAACCTCTGGCTGTAAGCCCACAGACCGATGGTTTCGGTTCCCTCGGGGATGCTGATGCCCTTTTCTCCCAGCAGCAGATAGGCTGCCTGTGTTTCAGGAGCCTCTTTGAACACATAGTCCAGCCGTGCACTGGATAAACCTGAATTTGCATAGTCCGTCACAATCTCGGCACCGCCGGGGACCCAGGAAGGATAAGATGCAAAGCCAATATCTTTATTTTCAAAATTCTGAACAACGGTATTGACGGTAGGCTTTACGGCTGTCTCGGCGGTCATCTTTTCACGCTCAACCGTGATGATCGATAAATCATCAAAGTAGACCTCACCAATTTCTGCGATCGGGTTCACCTGAACCAGGTAAATCCGTGTAAGCTTTGCCGGCATTGGAACACCGTTCAGCGGAATTTCAACATATCTCCAGCCCTTCCAGTCAAGCTTGGTGAGATCTCCAAGCCGATGAACCGTGCCTTTGCTGTCTTTTACTTCGATGCGCAGCCAGTTAGAGTTCTCCTGGATGTTATAAACCCAAAGCCCAACCCGTATGGCATTCTGCGGCAGTTCAATGCCATTCCCGGACAATTCCGCGTACACGGCCCGGTTGGTATCTGCCGCTTCAAAGTTATAGGAAAGCTTCCCGGATTTCTCTCCCCCGTGCTTTTGTTCCGCAGATATTGCATAGGAACCTTTCACAGTAGAGGGATAAGGAAGAAATGTCGCATTCTGTTTTTCAAACCCATCGACCACCTTACTTAAGGTCGGCAGCACCGTTACTGCGCAGTTTGCAGTTACATCTCCCACCGATGCCTGTATATAGCCATAGCCCGACTGGGTGGAGACAAAAGTGTTGCCGGAGAAGAAACCGATGCCGCCCATAGTTTTCCAGGTGATATCGGCCGGATCGATGGAAGCTTTATAGCCCTCGGAATGCTCCCCGATGACCGTAAAGGTTTTACGTTCCTTTGTGATCAGCGTGATGTTGGTGCTGCTGAGGGTTAGTTTAACAGGCCCGCCGAATACATAGACCGGATATTCTGCCTTCACGCCGGCTACTGTTGCCGTTATCGTTCCGGTTCCATAAGAAGTCGGCTTCAGAACATTCCCTTCAAAGGTGCCTTCCACGCCGCTTACTTCCCATTGAATATCTTCCGGGTTGATTGCCACCGGGTTTAGATAGGCATCATAACCCGTCACCGTATAAGCCCTTGATGTATTCACGAAAACATTCGGATCGGTTGTATGGATGCTCAAACTGGCCAGGGGAGAAGGAGGAGCCATAGAAAACACGCCGATAGCGTTGGGGATTCTGCGCTGCACGCCATCGCTGGGGCTGTTTTGCACGGCAATGTTTTGTGTTCCGGGCTCTCTGGACACCAGCGTGGTCGAACCTCCGCCATCCATCGCGACAGCATTCCAGGCGCCGATTTCCAACATGAACGAGGAAATTTCCTGCATTGTCATGCCGATGCTGTGGGATTGCCTTCCATCTACGACCACCATGTAAAGCACTTTACCATCCTGACTGCTGCCTACAGCCGTTCTTGGGTGCCTTCCGGCCACTTCATGGGTATAGGTTTGAGGAATCGCTCCATCAACGACCAGCATTCCTCCGCCGCTAACCGCCATTTTTATACTGGCCGCATCCGGTGCGGTGGTGATTTCAAACCTTACCGGATCACCTACTTTAAAATTTTCGGTAATCAGCGGAGTGTTTTCCTTCCGGGTGATAACCACATAACCGTTCACCGGTATATCCGTGGCAGTCATGTTTTGCCGAATCTCCTTCACAACCCCGTCCGCAACAATCATTTCGGTGATATCGGGATAGTAGCCATCGCGTGTTCCAATCGTCGTCGTACGCCACTTTCTGTCCAAAACCATAAAGTCGGTATATCCGTAATAGGGTTCGTTATATCGTGCGATGCTGATGAAGCCGCCGTTTGGAGCATAAACCTTCATATCGGTTTTCCAGTAGCCAAAAACAGCCACGTCGGAAGCATCGATGCCAAAGGTGGCCATATTGTCCTTTTGCAGGTTGAAGGTCGCATCGGCTGTTTTCAGGTTCTGGTTCTGCACCATGGGGCCAATCACGTTCTGCAGACCGGCCTGATCGGAGGCAAGAAAAAAGCTGCCGTTAATGCCGGCGACAGCACCCCATTCCTTCATATGATCAGATGTTGACAGGGGCTTCTGTATCGTATCCTTATTGGCCAATGTATCAATATGTACATTCGAATTGTTCAGGTTGGCCTTTAAGACATAAATGGTCTGCCAACCCAGATCGGTGTACCGGACAATTTTGTCCTGAGTAACACCGGAGGTAATGGTTTTGCTTTCCACACTCTGATAGATGACCGAATTTACCACAGGGGCTTCTGCCGCCCGGATATCCACGGCAGTTGTCGTGAATAGCAGAAAACCTGATATAAGCGCTGCTGCTGCTTTCTTCATATGCATATGTAGCTCCTCCGTAAAGCTTTTCTTTTGTCGGCTTGTCCTTTAGACCCTTTCGCGCAGGATTCGGTTCCACCCGAAAGGGGCCGGGTCACAGGGATGGATTTGATGAATGCCTGCAACAGCAATGCTTTCCATTTGCAGTGCCCGCGAAATGTCAGGACAAACGCCATGCCTGCTTTAGGCTGGCCTGTTATGAGGCAGACAGCCTCTTTTTTATTTTACCATGCAGGTGGAAAAAAGACTACTTTACAAGGTTTACGTTTTCATTAAGAATATGACAGATAGAAGACATTCCGATTACAAAGAGACCGTTCGGAATGGTACTCCTCTATCTGCTTTTTTATTAAGTTCCAATTTCCGAGCCGGCTCCTAGGTTACTTTTTCCCTTTGGCTGGTTCGATGTTGATCCGCTTGCCCTTGATCTGGGCCAGTTTCATTGCGCCCAGAACCTCCTTCTGGTTCTCAGACGGCACTTCGACAAAGGTGAACTTGTCGTACATGTCAATTTTTCCGATGACCTTTCCCTGAATTCCGGTCTCACCGGCAATGGAACCCACGATATCTCTTACCTGGATTCCGTCCTTCCGGCCAACATTGATAAACAGCCGAACCATGCCTGTTTCAGCATCGCTTTCGAAATACTCCTCTTCGGTGTTTTCTTTTCCGGGAGTATCCTGCTGATCCGAAATGGCCATTTTCATCAGCGCAGCAGCAACATCCATTGAAGTATATTCATCATCCATCAGCTGCTCCACCATTGAAAAATAATGATCCAAATCCGGATCCTGCATCCGCTGCCTGACTTTATCCAGAAAACGGCTTGTTTTGCTTTCCTCAATATCGTTTTGAGAAGGAATGGATCTGGGCAGAATTTTGGTATTGGCATATCGCTGAATGTCCTTCAGGGCATAGAATTCCCTCCGGCCGGTGACAAAAGTGAAAGCCTTTCCGGTTCTTCCGGCCCTGCCCGTCCGTCCGATGCGATGCACATAGTATTCTTCATCCTGAGGAATGTCATAATTGAACACAATTTCAATATCATCCACGTCAATGCCCCTGGCTGCAACATCGGTGGCAACCAGAATATCGATGCGTCCCCGCCGGAACATTCCCATCACCCGATCCCGGGCAGGCTGACCCAGATCCCCATGGAGCCCTTCCGCCAGATATCCGCGCATTTGCAGCTCACTGACCAACTCGTCCACGCGCCGCTTCGTATTGCAAAAAACAAGGGAAAGCCTGGGATTGTAATAATCCACCAGCCGGGTCAGCGCTTCCAGCTTCCGAGCCGGTGGAACCTCAAAATAAAACTGTTCGATGCTCGGTACCGTTAACTGCTTGTGATTGACCTTTACCGTGACGGGTTCCTTCAGGTATTCCCGGGTGATCGTCATGATGTCCGGTGACATCGTTGCCGAAAACAAAATGGTCTGCCTGTTTGTAGGAATATCCTTTAAAATTGTCTCCATGTCTTCCCGGAAACCCATATTCAGCATTTCATCGGCCTCGTCCAGAACAACAATCTCCACCGAATCCAGTGAAATGGTCTTCCGATCCATATGATCCATCACTCTTCCGGGGGTGCCGATCACAATATGCACTCCCTGGTTCAATGCTTTTATCTGCCGGTCAATGGGCTGCCCGCCATAGATGGGCACCGCTTTTAAACCTCTTTTATACTTTCCGAATTTCTTAATTTCTTCGGCCGCCTGAATGGCCAGTTCACGGGTAGGACACAGAATGAGAGCCTTGATCCCCTTTTCGGCCGTATTGATTTTCTCGATGGCCGGCAACCCAAAAGCAGCCGTCTTACCTGTTCCTGTCTGTGAAAGACCGATCAGATCCTTCCCTTCAAGAATTAAAGGAATGGCTTGCGTCTGTATCGCCGTAGCCTCTTCAAAACCCATCTCCTCAACTGCCTTCAGCAGTTCGGGTGCCAGAGGCATCTCTTTGAACTTCATTTTTTCCATTTAATATCACTTTCTTCCTGTTACAACAGGATCCTAATAAATACCCAATTAACAAGCAAAGGCTCAGTGATCCTTACGCAGGGAGCGCTGATTGCCCTTTTCATCCACAAGAATGATGTTGTCCAGCTTTTGCTTTACGCCTTCGCGGAAAGCTTTCAGATATTCCTTGCGAAGACATTGCTGCTCTTCGGCTTCTTCGGGTGTAAGCCCGACGGTTTTCGCTTTGTGCGCCAGTTCATTGATTCTTTTAATATTCATGTTCACCAGATTCCTTCATCTGTATTCAGGCCTTTTCCACCGGCCCAAATTCTTCCCCGAAAGTGTCGACCGTGACTTCCCGCATAATCTGGGCTTCCTTCGGCCGATCATGGTAATCCCGTTTCACCGAAACAATCCTGTCGGCTTCTTCGATGCCTTCGATCACCTTTCCGAATGCGGCATATTGGCCGTCAAGATGCGGTGACTTCTGCACCATGATGAAAAACTGGGATCCTGCAGAGTCGGGACGCTGGGAACGGGCCATGGAGATGACTCCTCTGTCGTGCTTCAGGCTGTTTGCAAAGCCATTGGCCGAAAACTCTCCGCGAATGGAATAACCGGGGCCTCCCATGCCGGTTCCCTCGGGATCGCCGCCCTGTATCATAAACCCGGGTATCACCCGGTGGAAAATGGTACCGTTATAAAAACCGGCGTTGACCAAAGAGATGAAATTTCGAACGGTATTCGGAGCGATTTCGGGATACAGTTCAACCTTTATATAGTTCCCACTTTCCATTGTGATTGTAACAACTGGATTTTTCATAAGATTCCTTTCTGCCAAAAAATACTTTTTTATGAAAATGCAAAGCTATTGTATCATAAAAAAATGCAAGGTTACAAATAGTTTTCCCCACGCTCACGACTCTATGTCACAAAAGGTTATAGTTTACACTTCCGTGAAATGATTTTGGTGATTCTGGTTGCGGAAGGACAAATCAGTGATTTACATATATTGTTCCTTGTCTTTTTCATTTATCTCATTTATTGTATTACTGTCAGAGCTTCTGCTCTTAATTACAAAACGACAATTTTTTAGAGCACCACCTTCAATTACCGGCCCATTGCACAAGCACGTCCAGCGTTCATGGGCTTAAAGGCAATCTTTGATTGCAGCGGCAGAGCACATACCCCGCTGCAGAGCACTATATGAACAGCAAGTGGATGGGGGTCATTTATGAAAAAGCTGTGCGCGATTTTGGCTGCCTTCGTATTTTTATCACCTGTGGTGATAACAAACGCGGCCAACCGATACAACATGTCATATATCTATTTTGGCAATACAAACTCGTATTATCAGCATGTGGAAAGTACTCAGAATACCTTGCACGAGATCTCTCCGAATTATTTCAACCTGAAGGAGGATGGCAGTCTTGACCTCACGCAGGCTGTGGACACACAGTTCATCGATGAGATGCATCGGAAGGGTATTAAGGTCATTCCCTTTCTAAGCAACCACTGGAACAGAGCAACGGGTATAAAAGCTCTGGAAAACCGTGTGAAGCTTGCCGAACAGCTTACCGACGCAGTGATTCGTTATAGGTTGGATGGCGTCAATGTGGATATTGAAAACGTAACCGAAACTGAGCGGAACATGTATACCGATTTTGTCCGCCTGCTGCGGGACAAGCTTCCCGAAGGGACAACCCTGGCTGTTGCGGTAGCGCCGAACCCCTGGAAGCTTACAAAAGGCTGGCAGGGCTCCTATGATTATGCTTCACTTTCGCAATACAGTGATTATCTGATGTTCATGGCCTATGATGAAAGCTACACCGGGGGGCCCGCCGGTCCTGTTGCCAGCTATGATTTTGTGGAAGCTACCATTAAACAGGCACTGACCCTGGTGCCTAAAGAAAAGATTGTACTGGGCATACCGTTTTACGGGCGGTACTGGAAAACCGGCGCTTCCAAGGGCGGTTACGGTCTGAGCAATACTGACGTGGTAAGGCTGATTCAAAACTATAACGGTAAAGTATATTTTGATGCTGCAAAGAAATCTCCCTATGCGGTCATTACAATCAGGCAGGCTAATGTGAAACCTTATGTCCTGGGTACAAAACTGGAAGCAGGCACCTACACGATATGGTACGAAAATGAAACCTCCATCAAGTACAAGCTTGGGCTTGTGAACAAGTATGACCTGAAGGGGACGGGCAGCTGGAGCCTTGGACAGGAAACGAAAGATACGTGGAACTATTACGGCATGTGGCTGAACGGTCATTATTTTGATGACGCACAGGGCCACTGGGCGCAGGGATCCATTATTTCCATGGCTGATAAGGCGTGGATGACCGGGATATCAGCGAACCTGTTTGCCCCGGACAACATCCTGACAAGAGCAGAAGCAGCTGTGATTTTAGTTAGAGCCTTAGGGCTTGAGCTTAATGCAACGGAAATTGCAGGCATCGGCACTTTCAACCAGGAAAAAGATGAAACAATTGTTTCTGACACAGTGGATGAAGATGCTTTCATCAACGATAACCAATCCGGCAGTCCGGAAAAAGATGATCCTTTGTCTGCACCTTCCGACCAAAACAGTTCAGGCTTCAACGATGTTTCGGGGCATTGGGCAAAGGAGGAAATTGAGACTGCGGCAGCTCATGGAATCGTACTGGGCACCGGAGACGGGATGTTCTCCCCGGACAGGCAGCTGACCCGGCAGGAAATGGCCGTAATGCTTGACAGAATTTTGGGGCATCTGGCCGATGCCGATACTGCAAAGAACCCCTATACCGATATCAGCCGTGTGAAAAATCCCTGGTCTTATGATGCTATCCTCAAGATGACCTATTATCATGTCTTCACCGGGAACCCCGATGGAACCTTCGGGGCTGGAAAATACACCACAAGAGGCCAGATGGCGGTTTTGATGGACAGGGTTGCACCCTATCTGGATCAAAACGTTCCGGTTTTAGCGTCAAAATAGCAGAGTTCTTGCATGTGTCAAGCATCTCTGCAATATCTGCTCACCCATACAGTACATTGTTTTTCATAATGCTTCGCAATGTATCAAAAAGACACAAGCAGATGGTATTTTCGAATACTGTCTGCTTGTTTTAGGTGAAAAAGAGATGATTTGTGGTTACTGCTCGCTTTCGGAAATTCAAATATGATACACTATTTGGAGAAGCTCATCCGTCAGCAGAGTTATCCCACCACGGCCGTGCAGCTTGATATTGAAGGCGGAGGGGTTTATTCCGCGTGAATGTGCAGATGAACAGGATATCTTTAGGAACCGCATTGGAGGTTGAACGCTTTGGACAGCCACACCGATCAATATCTTACCGTTAACCAATGCTCCATCCGATTCCGGGAAGCCGGTAGCGGGCCGGTCCTTTTGTTGGTTCACGGTATCGCCGGATATCTGGAGGAATGGGAGCCTGCCATGGAGATCCTTCAGGAAAATTTCAGGGTGATCGCATTGGATCTTCCCGGACACGGTTTAAGCGGGAAGCCGGATATGGCTTACACCATCAGCAATCTGACCGATTTTCTGAAGGCCTTCCTTTCCGCAATGAAACTGGAAAAGGTATTCCTTGCAGGGCATTCGCTGGGCGGAGCAATCAGTTTAAGCTTCACCATGCAATACCCCCATCTGGTAGAGCGTCTGATTCTTTTAAACAGTGCGTTTACGAAAATACCATTTTCAATCCGGCTTGGCTCATTCGGGTTTCTGCCCAGGCTGATCAGGAAAGTCCCTTTTATTTTCGTAAAGGCATCGGCCCGACGCACATTTTATCATCGTAAACAGATTCCAGGCCGGTGGCTGGCGGATTCATTTCGCTATATCAATCGGCCCGGCGTTTTGCGTGTGACATTTTCAATCATCCGTTCAAATATGACCCTAACCGGCCTGAAAAAGGAATTATCCGACGCCCTTTTGAATGAAGTTGATGAAATGTCTGTTCCCACCTTGATCCTGTATGGTGAAAAGGATCGGATTGTTCCCAATATCAACTCTAAACTGCTGTGTAAAAGACTGCCGAACTCCGAGTGTGTTTCTTTCAGGAACTGCGGCCATGAGCTGCAAATGGAATGCTGCGATCAGTTTTGCAGGCACACAGCAGCTTTCCTGAACAAATCGACAAACCCTGAAAAGCATGAACATGAATAGGAAGGTAAACACATATGACAAACGAGAAACTGACGTTTTTATTATTAAAGGATCGTTATGCGGTGTGCAGATTGGACAGTACTGCGGAAATACCGGATTTAGCAGAAGGCGGCGAATTCTGTTCCATTACAAAAACCCCGGATGAATTGTCTGTGGTTTGCTCCGAGGACAATCTTCCTATGGGTGCAAAATGCGAGAAAGGGTGGCGAGTTCTGAAAATTCAGGGGCTGCTTGATTTTGCATTAACAGGAATTCTTGCATCCGCGGCTGTAATACTGGCCAACCAAAAGATCAGCATCTTTGCGCTTTCCACCTTTAATACCGACTATATCCTTGTGAAAGAAGAGCAAATCAACAATGCAATAACAGCGCTTCAGGAAGCCGGTCATACGGTTAATCTGTAAAACTGCACGAATCTCCAGTTTGCTCTTATGCCTGCAGCAATTCAACCTGTGCCACATCCTTTACCTCCTGCAGCAGCGGGGACAATTCTCCTTCGTACAGGATGAACAGCTTATGAAGCGGTCGGGTCATGGAAACATACAGCAGCTTGATATCCAGTTCATCCTCCTGATAATGGGTACTGTTGGCATTGGAAATGATTACGATGTCAAATTCCAGGCCTTTGGACAGATAGGACGGAACGATGACCAGGCCGCTTTTGTATTCGTCTTCCTTGCCGGTAATCATATGAATACCTGGGATTTCCCTGCTGACGGCGTCATAAACCTTCTGACATTCGTCGAGTGTTTTGCAGATAACGGCCGCCGATTTAAACTGCTCTCCGATTTCACAGCGAAGAATTTGTTTCACCTTTTGCACAATCCCCTGGAGATTTTTCTGTTCAAGGATTTTTACCTGTTCCCCGTGACGGATGACCGGCTGACCTTTCGGAATGTTTTCCTGGTGCAGGTGATCGATCACCCGGTTTGCCGCTCCCATGATCTCAACGGTTGTGCGGTAGCTTTTTTCAAGCATGAGGATTTCACAATCCTTCTCCTCAAAAACGTTCTGCTGGATATCCTGCCAGGAATGGACACCGCGATAGGAGTGAATTCCCTGGCACAGGTCTCCAAGAATGGTAAATGAGCTGTCCTTGATGATTTTCCGCAGGACATAAATTTGAAATGCACTGAAATCCTGCGCCTCGTCGATGATGATATGTTTCACCGGGATCTTCTCATCCATGCCGTATATCCGATACTTCAGGTAGATCATCGGCGCAAGGTCTTCCAGCTCGATAAACCCCTTGCTGAACAGCTTTTCAGAGGTTTCCTTCAGGAATGGAAGAAGGGCATCGTATTCCTCCTGCCCGGAGGCATCCTCCACGATGGTTTTGATGCAATCCTTGTAATACTCGGCCGGGTCGGGCTTTTCAATCAATCGGACATATTCCTTCACAGCTTTTTTCGCTTTTTGTTCCAGCTCCAGGATGGCTTCCTCCTGCCTCTGATACAGTCTTTGGATCAGAGCTTGTTTTTCATCCGGGTCTTTGCCGCTGTTTTTAATTTTTTGCAGGAATTCATACCCTTTCTGTTGGATTTCGGCTTTCATCTTCTGCTTTTTCTTTGCCAGCCCGGTAGTAAGGTGTTTTTTAATTTCGCCGATGCGCTGGGCAAAAGGCCATCGCTGGTATTCTCCCAGGAAAAGACCGTTTATTTCCTCATACGAGTAAACGATGGTTTTCCCGATACGGAAATCCTGTTTGGGAATATAGTCTTTTTCAATCTTTGAAATATACCGGTCGATAATACCCTTGAACTCCATGGAGCATTTCAGCCTGGAGCATTTCTTCAGCCGTTCGTCTGCTGCCTTTTCCTCAGGGGATCTCCCGCTGTCAGAAAACCTGACCAGCTTCTCGTTCTCGTCCTGGATCTTGAATTTTTTCCGGAGCAGATCCATGGCAAAGTCCTTGAAGGTGGTCTGTTTCACCCTGTCAACCCCCAATTCGGGCAGAACCTCGGAGATATAATTCAGAAACAGCTTGTTGGGTGCAATGATCATAAAGCTTTCGGGTTCAAAGGTCTTGTCAAAGGTATATACCAGATAGGCAATGCGGTGCAGTGCGATGGTCGTTTTTCCGCTTCCGGCCGCCCCCTGTACAATCAGCGGTTTCCACATGTCCGCCCGGACGATCCGGTTCTGCTCCTCCTGAATGGTGGATACGATGTCTTTCAGCCTGTTGTCCGCATTCGCACCAAGACAGGACTGCAGCAGCTCATCGCTGGTGGTAATGTCGATATCAAATATGTTGAGCAGCTTTCCCTCTTCAATGGTGAATTGCCTTTTCAGGCTCAGCTGCCCCTGGATGTTTCCGTCCGGACAAATATATTCCGCGTCTCCCAGTCTTCCCTCGTAATACAGGTTTGAGATGGGAGCACGCCAGTCCACAATCAGGATCTTCTGATCTTCCTCCCTGGCCAGCGATACCTTTCCGATGTACAGCTTTTCCAGGATGTCCGAGGTATCTTCCTTGAAGTCTATCCGCGCGAAATACGGCTTTTGAACCGCCTTGGTCAGGTTTTTAACCCGGATGGCCTGATAACCCTGAATGCGCGTATTGACCAGCAGGTCGATATAATCCTGGCTGCCTTCTGCATTGGCATGCTTGAAACCATAATCAACCTTTTTGTCGATGTTCTCCTTTTCCTCAATGGTCTTCTGCAAGGCACCTTCCACATACTTCTTCGTGTACGTCAGATTTTTCCGCTCGCTCTGATAATCCGGATGATCCATCGCCGGCATAAACATTGAACCTCCTGCAAAATAGAATGGGTTTTCTCCTGATCCTTTCGGACTGATGTTTTTTCGGATGGTACTGGCGGGGTTTTTCAGGTCGTTCCTGAAACCCCGGAATTTTATTTTAACCGATCCGATGAAAAAAGCAAAATGCCATTAAGACGACCCCATCGGTTCCCGTCATGAAAACGTCTGCTACCTGAGAAAATGTTCGTTTTTCTGTTTTTTTCTTGACAGTTTGTTGTTTTTATCATAAAATATTGGTAAAGGTGTGAGTAAAATTGATGCTTCAAGTTTAGGAAAATATGGCAATCGGTGGAACAAGGCAAACGCCCTGTTTTTTTATTTTCGCAAAACTTGCACAGCAAGGTTCTCTGCATTACAAACGTAGAGAATTTAATCATTTTTATCAAATGCCCAAAGACCCCTGCCTCTATAGGCGGGGGATAAACCGATTTCTGCTTCAGTGGTGGGTACAATCCCCCACTGAAGGACATTTGATAAAATGCTCGCGGCGCGTTGCACACAAAA
>JAEZBW010000295.1 GCA_023426765.1 Bacillota bacterium | reverse complement strand
GCCCTGGCCTTGATGGCGATGACCGGACTTTTGACGGCATTGCCGTCCTGGTCTGGCAAGGCCACGGCGTCAACGGCGCCGGCCGGCGAGATGCGGGCTAGGCCGGTCGCGCCGCCCACCCAATAGTTGCCGGCCGCGTCCCGGGCGATGGCCCGGATTTCCTTGTCCACGTCGCCGCTGGGGTAGGGCGCGGCAGGGGGATAGGGGCGGAAACGGTCGGTCTGCCGATCATAGACGGCCAGCCCGCCGTTTTTGGTGCCCACAAGCAGCGTGCCGTCCACCGGATCGACGAAAAGCGTGCGAATGCTGTTGTCCGGCAGCGAATCGGGCCGGCCCGGGATATTGCGGTAGACCACGACGTTGGTCCCGTCGTAGCGGTTGAGACCGTCGTAGGTGCCGATCCACATGAATCCCAGCTTGTCCTGGGCCATGCAGACGACATACGATTGGGAAAGCCCTTGTTTCAGGGACAACCGCTGGAAGCGGGGCTGGGAATTGCCGTGGGCCGGCGGGGGCAGTAGAAGGGAAAGAGAAAAGGTCAGTGCATAAAGGCCAAGGAGCAGCCTCAGGCCTAGCCTTCGGGGAGGGACTGCGTCGGAAGACCTGGGTTGCGTCATGGTTGTTGCACGAGTGTTGCCGGTGCGCGGGTTCGACGACTTTATGCCCCCCAACGAACTGAAGACCGAAGGAATATGCAACAATACCAGCAGGAATTCAATTGGTTTTCCACGGCTCGTCGCGCCCGATGTCGAGCATCGGGGCTGGCCCGTCACCTGTGGGCCTATCCCCTGGGAGTTGAGGAGGTTGATGTGTTCAAGATGGTCGTGTCGGCTATTTTATTGTTGCTATTCGCAAGCTTTGCCAAGGCCGCTCCACCTTCGGGTTATCTTGACCAGTACGGCGCTTTTTTGGCCACGCATGTGCACGGCGGCGTGGTCAACTATGCCGGCATCAAGGCGGATATGGCTCGTCTTGACGCGACATTGGCGCTCATGGCCGCCGAAAGCCCCGAGGCCTTGACCCGGCCGGATCGCGTCGCGCTCTATGTAAACGCTTATAACCTCTGGACCATCCGACTCATCATGGATCATTGGCCGGGGATAACCTCCATCAAGGAAGCCGGGGGCTTTTTGGCCTCGCCCTGGAAACGCTCCTTTGTGCGTCTGGGCGGCCGGACCCTGTCCCTGGACGATATCGAGCACGGCATCCTGCGTCGGCAATACCCGGACCCCAGGCTCCACTTCGTGCTCAACTGCGCCTCGAAGAGCTGTCCGCCGCTGTTGTCCGTGCCCTACCGGGGGGAGGTTCTCGACGCCATGTTGGAGGAACGGACCCGGGCTTGCCTGAGTGACCCGGCCGGAGCTCGGGTGGACGGTGGCCGGTTGCGCCTGATCCGCATTTTTGACTGGTACGCCGAGGACTTTGGCGGCCGGGACGGACAGTGGGGCTTCGTGCGCCGCTTTGCCGGACCGGCTCTTGGCGCGGCCCTGGACGCCCTGGTGGACCGCCGGCCGGTCTATGACGATTATGACTGGTCCCTCAATGATGCGCCCGGGCCATGGACTTCGGCCCTCATCGGCGCGGATGCGCCGCCGTCCGGCGTCGGCGGAGATGCTCCACTTGCCGGCGTCGGTGGGGATGGACCGCCATCAGGCCTGATTCCGGGCCTGCCGCCCCTGGGCGACGGCCCGGGCAGCGCCCCGGCCGCGATGCCGGAGCGGCCGTGACAAGAGGACTTCGGAGCGAGCATCAGGCGGCAAGGGCTAACGCGGCGTGTCCGGCTAGGCCTTTTATCGGCCTGCCCGACCACATCCGGCGCGCGTTGCTTTGCGGGGCGACTCTGGTCGTCCTGGCCCTGTGCGGCCGTGTAGAAGCCGAGCGATCCCTCTATGCCGCCTGCTTTGCCGTAGCTTTCACCGCCCTGGTCCTGGCCGTGCGAAGCTGGCCGGCCGGAGGGCATCGCGGCCGGACAACTGCCGCCGTATTGGCCCTGGGCCTTGGCGCGCGACTGCTCTTTGTCTGGGCCTGGCCGGTCGACACCGACGTTTTTCGTTACATCGTCGAAGGTGACATGCAGCTGGCCGGTGGCAATCCCTATCTGACCGCGCCCGGCGACCCGAGGCTGCTCGGGCTGTTGTCCGCTCCGGCCGCAGCCGTCCTTGGCCGAGTCAACCACCCCGAACTGGCCGCCGCCTATCCACCCTTGGCCGAGCTGTTCTGCCGGGCCGTGGCCGCCGTCTCGCCGGCTCCCCTGGCTTTTCGGGGAGCCTTTGTCCTGGCCGACCTCCTGGCCGCCCTGGCCCTGGCCGTGGTCCTGGCCCGGCATCGGCTGCCGCCGGTCTGGCTGGCGCTGTACGTTCTTTCCCCCCTGTCCCTGGTCATGGGCGCGGGCGAGGGGCACCTCGACGTCCTGGTCGCCTTGGGCGTTTCCCTGGCTCTGGCCGCCTTTGCGGCCCGTCGCGACGGCTGGGGGTTTTTGTGCCTGGGCGCAGCCGGATTGGTGAAGTATCCGGTTTTGCTTCTTATCCCGTTCTTTTTGCGGCCGGGCAATCTGCGCCGGGCCGTCGCCTGTCTCGTGCCGCTGGCGAGTTTTTGGCCTTACCGCGCGGCCGGGCCGGCGTTGTTTCAGTCACTTGCCGCCTTTGCCGGCCATGTGGCCCAGGGCGGGCCGCTGACGGCCCTGGTCTGGCCCCTGGGCGGCCGGCTTGCCCCGGCCGTGTCCCTGGGCCTTGGCGGTGCGGCGCTGGTGGTCGGCTGGCTGGCCGTCCAGGATCGCGGGCGTGGGCCGCTTTTCGCCGGCCTGACCGGCCTTGCCGCCCTGCCCACGGTCTATCCCTGGTATTTCCTCATGGTCCTGCCGCTTTGGACCCTGCGTCCGGGCTGGCCGGCGCTCTGGCTCCTGGCCGCCCAGGGGCTGGCCGTGACCCCGACCTGGCTACGCGGCCAGGACCTGGGCGGCCAGGGACTGGCCATGGCCTTGATCTGGCTGCCCTTTGTGCTGCTTCTGGCCCTTTCCGCCTGGCGTCCCGGGCTGGCCATCCC
>JAEZBW010000155.1 GCA_023426765.1 Bacillota bacterium | reverse complement strand
GTCTTGCATTCCTGCCTGCTGATTTGGCCTTGGGCCGCGTTCCCTGTCCTCTCTGGGCATTTGGGAATGCTGTCCGGGCTGATTGCCCCTGGTGCGATTCCTGTCGGAATCCTCAGGACGACCTTCCTTCATATCCGGTGTTTCCCGTACGGAAGGCTTTGCCTGGTATTCAGCTTTATCGGAAACCTCTGAAGGTCTGTCACCCGAAGGTTCCTTTTTATTGGGTCTCTGAAGTCCTTCATTCACTACAGTATCTTTCGGTACACTTTCTACTGCCTTCTCTGTTTTTGCCTGCTGAGTCACTTGCGTATTGATAGCCATATGATCATCTGATTTCTCTGCTCCTGCAGATACTGTCTCCTTTTGAGCGCCAATTGTATTCTGTTTTTCTGTTTCAGTTTTATTTTCAGCTTCATTCCCGATGGGTTTCAGCCCGGCTGCCAATGCATTTTCCTGTTTGACTTCCATCTCATCCGGGCTCTGTTTTTCCCGTTCTTCGCGGGAGGATACCTTCTTGATGCTTAAAATATTGTCCATTGGCCGCCGGATACGGTCACCCCGATTCATCCCTGCCTGTTCATCGCCGGAATCCGGGGTTGCCCTGGATTCATCGGGTTTCTTTTTATCGGAAGGCCAGTCATTCGGCTTTGAAAGCTCGGAGGTATGCTTGCGTACGGAGGGCGTATGATGATCATTTCCCCGTGCAAGCCCCGCCATTAAACCATCGGTTGATGAGGATGTACGAACAAAGTTCTTTTTATTCTTGTTCTTATTTTTTTCTCTGTCCCGCATTTCACGCTCATAATCATCATCATGGATGATGATCTCGGTCTTGCGGATGATCCGGGGGATGCTTTTACGGATCTGATTGTCCGCCTGTTCCTGCTGATCAACGTTCACACCGTCATCGGAACTTTCAACCCGATTTCTGTTTACTATACCGATATGCTTATACAACCGGTTTAGTTCGTCTTCTTCCAGCAAACTCATATGGCTTTTCACTGAAACATTAATTTCTTCAAGCTTTTCCATAAGCCTTTTGCTGGTTGTATTCAGCTCCTTGGCCAGTTCAAATACTCTTTTACTCAATCAGCCCACCCCCGTGTTTTTTCTTGTTGCTTTGATCCTTCATGATTAATTCGGTCAGTTTTTGTGCAAAGCCGGAATCGGTCACCGTTATGACGGAACGAACTTCTTTTCCCAACAGCCTTCCGAGCGCTTCCTTGTGTCCAAACCGGAAAAATGGTACGTTCCGGTATTCACAGGCGTTTTTAAACTTCTTCACCGTATTTTCGGAAGCATCCTCGGCTGTTATCACCAGAAACGCTTTTCCGCCCCGGATTGTCTTTTCACAGCCCTCTTCTCCTGAGACCAGCTTTCCCGCCTTCATTGCCAGCCCCATGAAAGAATATACTTTATCGGTCAACGTTTTTCCTCCATCTGTTTCTCAAGTCCTTCATATATCTCATCAGGGATCTCCATTTTAAATTCCCTGTTCAAAGCCCTTGTTTTGCGGGCTTTCGCGAAGCATTCCGGATTATTGCACAAATATGCACCGCGGCCGTTCATCCTTCCGGTTCGATCCAGAAAAATTTCACCTTCCGGGCTTTTCACCACACGCAGCAATTCTTTTTTGCCTCTCATCTCCCGACAAGCCACACACCTGCGCAACGGGACTTTTTTCGGCTTCATGTCGCCCCCGCCTTTCCATGATATCGCCTTTACAGCGTGAGCTCTTATTCCTCGTCGTCCTCTGCGTTTTCAACGGGTTCATCGATAAACAGACCGACATCTTCTTCGGGCTCGTCGATAAACAGGTTGGAATCGCCATCATCTTCCTGCAGTTCGGAATCCTGCTGGTCGGCATTGTAATTCAGAAGCTGCTGCTCGATTTGAGCCCTCAGCTGTGATTCACTCTTGATATCAATCTTCCAGCCGGTAAGTTTGGCAGCCAGCCTGGCGTTCTGTCCTTCCTTGCCGATGGCCAGGGACAGCTGAAAATCCGGTACAACCACGCGGGCAACCTTGCTGGTTTCATCCACATCCACCCGCACTACCTTTGCAGGGCTGAGGCTGGATGCAATATATTCCTGGGGAATGCTGGACCATTTAATCACATCCAGCATTTCACCCTTCAGTTCGTCGACGATGGAACGAATACGGCTTCCCTTTTGACCGACACAGGCTCCTACCGGATCGACATTCTCATTTTTTGAGAAGATGGCGATTTTGGTTCTCGACCCGGCTTCACGGGCAATGGTCTTAATTTCAACCGTTCCGTCATGAATTTCCGGAACTTCCAGCTCCAAAAGCCTTTTCACCAGGCCCGGGTGCGTCCGGGAAATAAATATCTGGGGGCTTTTGTTGGTTTTCTTCACGTTGATCACATAAGCCTTGATTCTGTCATGAATATTGTATTTTTCACCGGGCGTTTGTTCGCCAGGAGGAAGAATGGCTTCGGCACGCCCAAGATCCACAATGACATTCTTGCGATCGAAGCGGCTGATAACGCCCGAAACAATGTCCTCTTCCTTGCTGGAGAATTCCTCAAAAATGATGCCCCTTTCGGCTTCGCGGATGCGCTGCATGACAACCTGCTTGGCGGTCTGTGCGGCTATTCTTCCGAAGGTGCGCGGAGTAACCTCCACCTCGACCATATCGCCGATTTCAAAGTCAGCACCAAACTTGTTGGCTTGCTCCAATGACAACTCGGCAGAAGGGTCGGTCACTACTTCAACTATATTTTTTAAAGCAAAAACCCGGACATCCCCCGACAGGCGATCGATATAAACCTCCACGCTCTGGTTGGTACCGTAGTTACGCTTATATGCGGTACTTAAAGCAACTTCAATAGCTTCAATCAGTATTTCCTTGCCAATACCCTTTTCCTTCTCAATTTGTTCCAATGCATGAATCAATTCGGCACTCATGATTAAGCCTCCCTAAAATAATATCATCCGATTAATTTTTGAAATCATTTGCAATGAGTATGTTTTTCTGGTATCCCTGCCGGTGCGGATCGTCACATTTTCCCCGTCGAAAGCCTCCAATATGCCTTCGGCCGTCTTACTTCCGTCAACCGGACTGTAAAACCCGATATGCACCTGTTGCCCGATGGCTTTTTCAAAATCCCTCGCTGTTTTAAAGGGCCTTTCCACACCTGGAGAGGAAACCTCCAGCATATAGGCCTGAGCGATGGGATCCGCCTCGTCCAGCTTGTCGCTGATGGGCCTGTGCACCGCCTCGCAATCCTCGAGGGTAATACCGCCGGGCTTGTCGATAAAGATGCGCAAATACCATTCGGCACCTTCCCGGACATACTCCACATCCACCAGTTCAAAACCAAGCCCTTCGACAACAGGTTTTGCCAGCGCAGTAACCGTATCAGTAACCTTATTATTCGCCATAAATCAAACCTCCATGATAGTAACGATGCTGTTATGTATTAAGCACGTATGTAGGTTTTGAAGGAGGCTTTGTTTCAACCATGAAAGCAATGCTGAACTACCCTGAAACAACTAAAAATGCCCTTTCAAAATGTAAAGAGTGGGGATGACCCACTCTTTCCGAACAACAAACTACTCATAGACCAAAATTATTATACCATGGAACTATTTTCAATGCAAACATTTTCTGAAAGGTTTTTCAGGCTGTTACCCTGTGTCAGCTTGTCATTGCCCGGTTCAGTGCACAGATGATGGCACGCAGTGACGCGGTGGTGGTATTTTGATCCTTTCCTACGCCGAAGATGCTTCTTCCTCCGCCATTGGCCAGCTGAATATAAGCGACAGCTTCCGCATCCGCCCCGCTGGTGAGCGCATGCTCTTCATACGCCTCAAAACGGAATTTGGAGATTCCGTAATTTTTCAGGGCATCGAAGAAAGCGGATATAGGTCCGTTGCCTTTGCCTGCAATACTGATGGGGTTCCCCTCCATGACAAGTTCCGCGTTGACGGAAACCATGTTCGCTCTGCTTTCAACACTGTAATCTGTGAGGGTGATAGGCCCTTTTGCTTCAAGATAAATCTGTTGGAAGACTTCCATAATTTCTTCAGGAGTAAGCTCTTTGCCTGTTGCATCAGACTTGCGCTTGATCATGTCGCCAAACTCGGGATGCATGGCTTTCGGAAGATGGTAGCCAAACTCGTTTTCCATGACAAAGGCCACGCCTCCCTTGCCGGATTGGCTGTTGATGCGGATGATCGCTTCATACTGCCTTCCGAGGTCGGACGGATCGATGGGAAGGTACGGCACATCCCAGTATTCCGGCTTTTCTTCCCTGACATAGTGGAGACCCTTGTTAATGGCATCCTGATGAGAACCCGAGAAGGCCGTGAAAACAAGCTGCCCGGCATAAGGATGCCTTTCATGCACCCTCAGATCAGTGCATTCTTCATAGGTTTTAATGATGGCATCGATATTGGTAATATTCAACTCAGGGTTTATTCCCTGTGAATAAAGGTTCATGGCCAGGTTGATGATATCCACATTTCCGGTACGCTCCCCGTTGCCGAAAAGAGTGCCTTCCACCCTGTCCGCTCCGGCCAGAAGCCCAAGCTCGGTTGCGGCCACACCCGTTCCCCTGTCATTATGAGCATGCAGGCTGATGATCACGCTGTCCCTGCAGCTGATGTTGCGGCAGAACCATTCGATTTGGTCGGCATAAACATTGGGCGTTGCCATCTCAATGGTTGCGGGGAGATTGATGATGACCTTCCTTTCAGGTGTAGGCTGCCATACATTCAATACCGCCTCACAGATTTCAAGGGCAAAATCCAGTTCTGTGCCGGTAAAGCTTTCGGGAGAGTATTCCATGCGGATGTCGGTGTCACATTCCCGGGCAAGCTGTTGTATCAGCCTGGCCCCCTCAAGGGCAATTCCGATAATCTCCTGCTTATCCTTTTTGAAAACAATGCGCCGCTGCTGTTCAGAGGTTGAGTTATACAGATGCACGATGGCCTGCTTTGCCCCCTGAATGGATTCAAAGGTTCTGCGGATCAAATGTTCTCTGGACTGGGTGAGCACCTGAATAACGGTATCTTCACTTAAAAAACCCTTCTCGATGATCGTCCGCACAAAACGGAAATCGGTGTTGGAAGCCGACGGAAAGGCGGCTTCAATTTCCTTGAAGCCCAAGGTTTTTAACAGGTTGAACATCTTCAGCTTTTTTTCAACACTCATCGGAACCGGCAGCGCCTGGTTTCCGTCCCTCAGGTCGACACTGCACCAAATCGGTGCTTTTTCAATAGTTTTGGCGGGCCAGGTTCTGTCCCGTAAATCCATAGCGGGGTATTTCTTATATTTTGTCCAGTTCATCTCAACATCCTCCTTCAGAAAAAACTTTCAACCGAGTGTTTTAACGGTTTTCTGCACCTGCAGGTTAAGTCACCATGGCTTTGGAAACGGACTTCATGCTTTCCTGAGATGCAAAAAACCCCTCCGTCTCCTCTAAGAGACGGAAGGGTTGACTTCCGCGGTACCACTCTCGTTTATTCCAATTGGAATACACTTTACCGGACATCGATAGCTCTGCCTGAATGAAGGGAATGAACTCCGGAATTCATTGCCGGGTAACAAAAAACCTTCGTCAAAAGAGACGAAGGCTGGTTTACCACTCTTTTGCTTCAGATACAGGCGATACCGATATCCTGCCCCTGTAACGATGGGCTTTCGTCCTGTCCTACTGTACTTTCAGAAGGAAACTCCAGGGCCAGTTCGATACATCTCCCCCGCTGTTTCACACCTGCCAACAGCTCTCTGAAAGGTTCCCTGTATTTACTATTCCCTATCACAGTTTTTTAATATTTCTATGATCTTATCATGCATTTTCATGTTTGTCAAGCCCTGTTTTCTCTTGTCTTTCGTCACCAAAATCACCCAAATCACCCTCTACCAAGGCCGGGGTGTGAACAATAACCTGTAATCACCCGAATTACCCGCTATCTGTACTGGGGTGTGAACAATAACCTTTCAGTTTAAATACCGGGTTAATCAGCCCGGTGGTTTTCCCCGTCCAGGTTAATACAGGCGGATAATGGTAATGGTTCATTTTCTCAAGCATTTCTTCCTGCAATACTCCAAGCTGGCTTAAAGTTTCCATCACAACCGGATCAACCGCCCTTATGCCGCCATCCTGAATCTTGATGGCTATGCCCAGCTTCTGCGGATGGCAATGCACGCAAAAAACCCCGTCCGCCCCCATCTTTCCAAAATACTCTCCGTGGGAATATCGGATTAAATCGGTATCCAGCCTGCCACTCCCGGCGATCATTTCCGGATGCTCTGTGACTGCCCTGTGCAGAAGCTCCTGTACGTCTTTGTATTTTCCATTTAAAAAACCGGTGTCGAACAAACGCGCATAAGCCAGAGCCATGTTTTTAAGCGGTACGCCGAATACGGGCACTCCGCACCCGTCAACTCCGATATGAACATTTGCTTTCGGGATATCACTGAATTCGGCAATGCATGCAAGGATATCCTGCTGAATCGGATGAGAAATGTCCCAGTAATGGTCGAAAGACCATCCCATCACCCGACAGGCCGCAAGAAAACCCAAATGCTTACCCGAACAATTATTATGCCATTGAGAAGGAAGCGCTCCGCTTCGGTACAGCTCAAATTTTTCGTTTACGCCGAAAGGTTCTCTCACACCGCAATTTATGTCACTTTCCTGAATTCCCAGCTTGTTTGCAATGCCAATCAAGGTTTCAACGTGCTGCTTTCCACCGCTGTGTGATGAAGACATTATCGCCAGTTCCTTCAGGGAGAATCCAAAAGCTTCGTGAATTTTTTTCGTCAGGTGCGACAATACAATGAAGGGTTTCCCGGACGACCTGAAATAACAGATCTGTTCCGGATCTCCGAAGAAATGTGTTAATGTGCGGTCTTGCCGGACAACAGCCACATTGCCTTCATGAACGCTTTCAACCATCCCATTCCGGGTTACTTCCGCCACCTTGTTCATTGCATCACTCCCTTGTTATTCTTGCATCAGATGATTATAATTATAACGTGGTGAAAATTTCTTGCATGTAAAGTGCAGCAGCAAATCTTCAGGATTCCCGGCAGAACGCTGCATGATTTCATAAAAATCGAACGAGGTTCATTATTCACAAAGAAACTGGAAGGATTCATATGAAGGTTCTCGGTATCGTATCCGAATACAATCCGCTGCATTCAGGGCATGCCTTTCATATCCGGGCTTCGGTTGAAAAAACCGGTGCTACGCATGTCATCTGCGTGATGAGCGGCCACTTTGTCCAACGGGGAGAACCTGCGGTTGCAGACAAATGGGTACGGGCTAAAATGGCATTGTTGTCCGGAGTGGATCTGGTTCTGGAATTGCCGGTTGTTTTTTCCTGCGCTTCTGCCGAGCTTTTCGCCTATGGCGCTGTTCGTACCCTTCATCATACCAGAGTTGTGGACTGCTTAAGCTTTGGCAGCGAACAGGGCGAACTGGGTTCGCTTTGGAGAATCGCTTCCGTCCTTTATGATGAACCTGTCGGGTATCGGGAACTGCTAAAGGGTTATCTGAATGAAGGAAATTCCTATGCGGCAGCCCGTGAAAAAGCGCTGCACGGTTATCTGCGGGGCCTTCCTGACACTATTATGTCCCAGTCGAACAACATTCTTGCCATCGAATACCTGAAGGCATTGAAAACTCTGCGCAGCAGCATTCAGCCGACCACAATCAAACGACAGGGATCCTCTTATCAGGAAACGGAAATCGCCTCTTCATTTTCCAGCGCTACCGCCATACGCGCGTACCTGCAAAACAATGGTTCACTGTCAGACACTGCGATGACCGCCAATCTTCCCGAATCATCCCTGCAATTACTGAGGCAATGTCTGGAAAGCGGAAGAGGTCCGGTCTACTCAGAAGCCTTTGCGCAAACCATTCTGTACAAAATCCGAATGATGGATCCACAGGCACTGAAACAGGTGCCGGATGTGAAGGAAGGCCTGGAAAACCGTCTGGTATCCTGCGCGATGAAGGCCGGTACACTGGATGAACTGATCAATATGGCGACAACCGTCCGGTATCCCTCGGCAAGAATTCGCAGAATATCCGCGAACCTTTTATGGGGCATTTCAAAAACAAGCCTTCAAAGCTTTGTGGATGATGAAAGCTGCGGTTATTTAAGGGTACTGGGTTTCAACCGAAAAGGACGGGAGCTGCTGCAAAGAATACACCGCGAAGGGTCTCTGCCTTTGGTCACAAAAGTTTCCAGTTACCGCAATCAACTGTCCGGCTTGTCGAAAGAAATGTTTGAATACGACATCAAAGCGACCGATACATATGTGCTGGGGTTTCCGAATCCGGCAGAACGCTTTGGCAACCAGGATTTCTCAACCCCGATTGTCCGTGTGGATTAACATCGGCATTTTTCATGTTCCAGCAGGTGTAACGCTGTTGTCTTCTCTGTAACAACCAATATATTTTTGCATGGATTGTCTCCCCCATCCAATTTCACTTCATTTCGCCTTTTTCGTTATTAAAGTCAGTCCTTTTCCAGTATATCTGAAGTACTCGATATGATACTTTACGCTGTTCTGTTTTCCTGCAGATACATAAAATCGTTCAAAATTTATCATGAAAAAGTAAGTTCCAGATTCAGTATATTTCATTGAAATTCAGGCTTGCAGAAAACTTCTGATGAATATTTGCAAGAATAGTTTTCATCGTTCGAAATGATATTGCCGCTTTGTGAATAAGGTTAACTATAAATTCGTTTATTTATATTGCATAAAGTTCCTGGTGAACAATATATATTTATTGGACAATTAGTACATATAGGGTTTGACATATGGATAAAACTGTGTTTAAATATAAATGTACATAGGTAACGTTAACTATAGTCGTCTGCCAAACAATGGAAGGAGGTCAATTTATGAAAACAAAGCAATTGAATGCACTTCTAGCGGTGACAATCATTTTCATGCTGATTGCAGCAGGCTGTATCGTCACACCTGTTCAAACAGCACCGACCACTGCCCCTACTACTGCACCGGCAAATTCAGGGGCTACTACCGAGAAACTTCCAGACATTCCGAAAGAAATCACGATGTTCCAGGCTACTCCTCTTGCTGCAACAACACCAGCCTGGGAAACTCCCGTTGGGAAGAAAATTCAGGAACTTACCGGTGTTAAGCTGGTCGTAGAGTATCTGGTAGGTACCGACTCGATGACAAAAGCCAACTTGATGGTCGCAAGCGGCGTATATCCTGATATTGTGTCCGCAGGGGAAACAGCAGGCGTTTTCATTGCTGCAAATGCCTTTGTTCCTTTGGATGAAATGGTTAACAAGTATGGCGACAACATTAGAAAGATTTACAGGCCAAATGAACTGAAACTTTCCAGAGCGCAAAATGGCAAGCTCTACATCATTTCCAACAACCGTCCGGCTATCGACAACCTGTATCCCGCAGCAGGCTTCTATATGAACTATGCGGTTCTGAAAGACGCAGGGTTCCCGGTGGTTAAGTCCCTCTCGCAATACGGCCAGTTGATTAAGGACTACATAGCCAAGAATCCAAAGTATGGCGATGCCGATACCTTAGGTTTCACGCTTCCCACTGACGGTTACCGTGTTTCAGCCCTGCAATACGGCGCTGCAAGGTTCCTGGGCGGATATCCCAACGATGGCGTTACGGCTGTGAATCAGGATACCCTTCAGGCACAGCTTGTCATGAAAATGTCGGTTTCCAAGGAATTCGTCAAGTTCATGAATGATATGTGGAATGCCGGCGCTATGGATAAAGAGACCTTCATGCAAAAGGACGACCAGTATCTTGCAAAGGTTGCTTCCGGCAGGCTGTTGGGTATTTACGACCAGCGCTGGGCTGTTGTGAATGGGCTGGCAGCTCTGGAGAGAAATGAACAATATGACCGTACACTGATAGCATTCCCGGTTGTGGTTGATGGCACTGAAAAAGAGTTTTATCGCGGCCCATATGCGTTTACTGTACAGGGCGTATCCATTACCACAGCCTGTAAAAACCCGGAAGGCGTATTCAGATTCCTGGATCGCATCTGCGCAGAGGACATCCAGAAGCTGAATACCTGGGGCATCGAAGGAACCGACTACTCAATCGTAAATGGTAAATTCACACGTACGGTGGAACAATGGCAAAAATCCTTCGATACGGATTATCAAATGTCGCAAGGTATTGCACAGTTCAACTTCCTCCCGCGCTATGAACAAACCGATAACGAACAGTATGGTAAGTTCTCTGATGGAAACTGGGTCAACCCCGCACTGAACCAGGAGTATAATGATATGCGGTATAAGGATTATGAAAAAGAAATCCTGAAGAATTTCGGTGTCAAGACATTCTGTGATTTCTTTACTCCGGCATATCCTGCCCGTTATCAGCCAGGTTGGGCGGCCAGACAACAGCTGCCTCAGGATTCGCAGGAATTCATCGCATCTGAAAAGGCTCTTGAGCTTGCAACGGAATACTTCACAAAGATCACCATGGCTAATCCGTCCCAGGTTGACACACTCTGGAATGAATACCAGGGCAAGCTGAACGCCATTCCCGGTCTCGATGCGTATGAACAGAAGATCACCGAGATTGTTAAGGAAAGCTCCAAGTTTTACAAGTAAGGTCAAGTCAGATCAATACAGAAGCAGGGGATCGCCTGTCCCCTGCTTCAATTATAAATTCAGGGGGAAAAGATATGGCAACAAAAGCCGCAGAGCCCGTTTTGGACAATCGATCTCCACTGCTTAAAAAAATCATAAAACAAAAGCAATTGATCATTCTAATCGTCCCCTTCATGTTGTTTATACTTGTATTCAATTATCTCCCAATATGGGGATGGAGCATGGCTTTTGTACATTACATACCGGGAAAGGGTGTTTTAAACTCAAAATTCGTCGGGTTGGCCAATTTTATTGAGGCCTTTACCGATGCAAACTTTCTATCTGCCATTAAAAACACGCTGCTTACAAGCGTTTTAAAAATATCCACAGGCTTTGTTGCAGCCATCCTGCTGGCTGTTATGCTGAACGAAGTGAGATCCGTACCTTTCAGAAGAATTGTACAGACCA
>JAEZBW010000073.1 GCA_023426765.1 Bacillota bacterium | reverse complement strand
ATTCTGTCTGGTGTAGGGCTGACCACCTTCGGATAAGCTTTTTTGTTTTCACCGGCATACAGCTTTATCATTTTTCCCCTGGGATGATTGGAAATCATTGTATGTCCGTTATATTGAATTAAACCGTTGGAAGGCTCATATACTCCTGTGATGCAATTGAACGCCGTGGTCTTCCCCGCGCCGTTCGGCCCGATGAGTGCCACAATCTCCCCTTCGTTCACTTCAAGGGACAGGTTGTCTACAGCGATTACGCCGCCAAACTGCATCGTCACATTTTCCATGCGCAGTACGTTTTTCATACGGCGGTTTCCTCCTTTGTCTTTTTAGTAAGCCTTTTGCGGAAGAACCGAATGAGGCCGTCCACAGAAAACTCTCTGGTTCCCATGATGCCGCGCTGATAAAACAGCACGACAATCATGATGATAACGGAGAAAACAACCTTTCTGAAACCGGAGCTTAACAGCGGCACCTTGAAAGCGCCGATATAGGTTTCGGTATCCAGGAACCGCATCCACCATTCGCTGCAGGCAATGAAAAGGAACGATGAAAGACAGCTTCCGGTTACCGATCCGATACCCCCGATAACAACAATTAAAAAGATTTCATAGGTCATCGCAGACTTAAAGGCCGAAGCCTGTACCGTTGTCTGGTACATGGCCAGTAACGCCCCGCCGACACCTGCAAAGAAAGAGCTGATTGTGAAGGAAAGCTGCTTGTGCCTTGCCAGGTTAATACCCATGGCCTCGGCAGCGATTTCGTCATCTCGGATGGATTTAAAGGCACGACCGTAGGAAGAATTGATCAGCAGCACCATGATTGCAATACAGATTCCCGCAACCGCAAAGGGGAAAGTCACCGAATTAAATACCGGAAACTTCCTAAGCAGGTTGGAACCATTGGTTACAGGACCAAGCTTATCCCATTGGAAAACCGCCCGGATGATTTCGGCAAATCCAAGGGTTGCGATGGCAAGGTAATCACTTTTCAGCCTAAGAACAGGCAACCCGATAACGAAAGCAAAAATGGCTGCGGCAATACCGGCCATGATGATGGCAACCGGTACCGGTACCGTAAACCGGATAATACCGCCGTCAAAGTACTGGTATACGGCCGTCCTGGCTTCAAGCGGAATGGTGAAGATGGCATAGGTATAAGCGCCAATCAGCATGAAACCTGCCTGCCCCAATGAGAACAAACCGGTAAAGCCGTTCAGCAGATTCATCGAAACAGCCACCAGTGCATAAATCGCACCCTTTTTCAGCACCACAAACAGCATGGATGAAGCCGGGATGATCAGCTCCAGAATATATAAAACTGCGAACAGCGCCGCTATCAGAGCGGCATACAGAATCATTTTCCTCTTTTTGTCCATATCGCTCACCTAAACCTTATCCGTAGATTTTTCGCCGAAAATCCCAGTGGGCTTCACGACAAGAATGATGATAAGAAGCGCAAAGGTAAAGGCATCGGAAAAGGTTGTCCAGCCCAGCCCTTTGATAATGTTTTCGCAGATGCCAATGACAAAGGCCCCGACCACTGCGCCGGGGATGCTGCCGATACCTCCGAAAACAGCCGCAACGAAGGCTTTTAGCCCGGGCATCGAGCCTGACACCGGGGTTACGGTGGTGTAGTTTGAAAAAAACAACAATGATCCCACTGCAGCCAGCAAGGAGCCGATAATAAAGGTTGTACTGATGACCGAATTGATCTTAACCCCCATCAGCTGGCTGGTTTCGAAATCCCTTGAGACCGCCCGCATGGCCATACCGATTTTGGTATGTTTAATCAGCAGTACCAGGGCGATAATTAACAGAATGGTGAGAATGGGGGTTACAACGGTAACAACCTTTGTGGTTGCCGAGAAGATGGTGATGGAATCACTGATCCAGGGGATTACAGGGTATTGCTTGGCCAGACCGCTTGTGACATACCAGGCCAGATTCTGAAAAAGATAGGATACGCCGATGGCGCTGATCATCACCGACATACGCGGCGCAGACCGAAGAGGCTTGTAGGCCACCCGTTCCACCAAAAAACCCAGTAATACGGTTATGAAGATGGTTAAAGGGATGGACACCACCAGCGGAAGTGTGGCGGACAGATAGACCATCACAAAGCCGGCAGCCATAAAGATATCTCCATGGGCGAAATTGATCAGCCTGAGTATTCCATAAACCATCGTATAGCCGATGGCGATTAATGCATATTGGCCCCCGACGGATATGCCGGCCAGTATATAGGGCAGGGATGTGCCTAAAAAGTCCATGCGGAACCTCCGTTTTGCAACTGTCTCGAAAACAGCCGTTTATGATCCATGTCAGAAACAGTTCTCCTTTCGAGGCAGTCAAAATGCTTCTGATGCAAGGGATAACCAGGGAATAAAAACCCGGGGCTTCAGGATTTCAGGTCAGGGTCTTCATGGTATAAACAGGACGGGGGCGCTGCCCCCGTCCATTGATTGGCTGAAATTTTACTGAACCTTCTGGATAGCGATGAACTTCCAGGAACCATCAGCGTTATTGGCCTGCTTGATGAAGGCTACGTCACGGATGGCATCGCCGGTGGTATCGTTGAATGCGATTTCACCGGTAACGCCGGCATGAGTGACATCCCAAAGAACTTCATTGATCTTCTTGGAATCGGTGGTGCCGGCAGCTTTAATCGCTTCCACAGCAACCATGTAAGCGTCATAACCCAGTGCAGAAACAGCAGCAACAATATCATTACCGCCATTGTTTGCAAGCTTTTCGGGTTTGGAATTCAACCATGCCTTGAAGTCCTTGACAAATGCGGAACCCAGAGCGGAGTCATCGCCTTCGTCAAAGAAGGTGGATACGAATACTTCCTGCTTGGAGCCTTTGGCAGCATCCAGAATAACAGAGCTGTCCCAGGTATCGCCGGCCAGAATCGGAATGTTGGTTCCCTGAGAAACGGCCTGGCCGATGATCAGGGATGCAGCTTCGGTGGAAGTCGGGGCAAAAATAACATCAGCATTGGAATTGGCTGCTTTTGTCAGGTATGCGGTAAAGTCGCTGTTGCCTTCCTGGAAGGTTTCTTCAATAACGGTGCCGCCCAGTTTGGTGAATGCTTCCTTGAAGTAATTGCCAAGGCCGACGGAGTAGTCGTCACCAAGCTTGGTAAGTATGTAGGCGGTTTTCGCCTTGAACTGATCTACTGCAAAGTTGGCCAGAACGGTGCCCTGGAATGGATCCAGATAGCAGATACGGAAGTAATGCGTGTTGCCTTCTGTGACCTGCGGGTTGGTACAGGAAACGCCGACAACCGGAATACCGGCTTTTGCAAATACATCGCTGGCTGCAATGGAAACACCGGAGCCATAGGAGCCCAGAACGATGGAACATTTTGCGCTGACCAGTGCAGCTGCAGCAGATGGCGCTTTGTCATTGGAGGATTCGTTATCAACGATCTCCAGCTGTATCTTATATGTCTTTCCGCCGATATCAACCGTATTCAGAACGGAATTGGCATATTCAATGCCCAAAACTTCCTGTTTGCCGCCGGCGCCATTGTCGCCCGAGGAGGGCTCGAAGACACCGATTTTGATGACGTTTCCGCCTGCGCCGCCGGTAGGAGCCGCACAACCTGCAAGGATTGCCAGCATCAGGCACAGAACTAAGGCTGCTGATAAGAATCTTTTCATATCCTGTTTCCTCCTATAGATTAGTTATGTTTCTATGCTTCGTTCATCTGTTTTAGAGAAGCATATTTAAAGACATTGTACTCCTTTTCGTCCTGAAAAACAAGGTGGAACAGACCGGACAACTGCAGATCAGGGTAAAATGTTAAACGAAATTATGAAACCTGATAAATACGATATATCATTTATTACAGTATTTACGCCATTTTACAGGTAGTATGTAATAAATATTGCAATTTCAGAACAAATAAATTTCACGCCATTCAGTTCCTGCAGTTTTAACGATTTCCATAAATTCTGCCACAGAGGAAGACAACATCATAGGAATTCCTCCACTGGTAAGATTTTTGCATTGTCCGGCATTGTGCTTTCCGGTAAGATTGAAACAGTGAAACAGTAAAAACGATTACAAAAGTTTATTCACATGAATTATTTCAAGATGATTCCGTCAATTTACGATGATGTCGGCTTTTTAATTTATCAACTGGAGGGAACTTATGAAACGACTGAAATTTAGCGCTTTATTGATGATTGCTGGCTTAAGTATTGCAGCGGCAGGATCCGCAGCCTTGTCCAGCATTGCCTTTGACCGTAGTG
>JAEZBW010000072.1 GCA_023426765.1 Bacillota bacterium | reverse complement strand
TGATCCTGTCGATTGGCATCCTGGGGCTGACCTTCTGGCTGTTCACCGTGGTGCCCACGGGCTTCATTCCGGCCACGGACTCCGGCATCTTCTACGCCTTTGGCATGGCCGAGCAGTCGGCCTCGTTCGAGACCATGAAGGACCGGGTGCTCAAGGTCGGCCGCGTGTTCATGGCCGACCCGGACGTGTTCAAGTTCATCGGCGTCGTCGGCGTCGGCGGTCCCAACACCTCCATGAACAACGCGGCCATGTTCCCGCTTCTGGCTCCTATGGAACACCGCAAGCGTAGCGCCCAGCAGATCATCGACGACCTGCGCCCGAAGATGGCCGAGGTGCCCGACCTCTTCGTCTTCATGTACAACCCGCCCTCCATCCAGATCGGCGGCAAGCAGACCAAGGCGCTCTACCAGTACACGCTGCTCTCGCCCGATCCCGGCGAGCTCTATCCCGTGGCCCGCAAGATGGCCATGTCCATGCGCAAGCTCAAAGAGATCACCGACGTCAACACCGACATGCAGATCGACGGTCCTCAGGTGCGCATCGACATCGACCGCGACAAGGCCCAGGCCCTTGGCGTCACGGCCTCGTCCATCGAGACGGCGCTCATGACCGCTTACGCTGCTCGCCAGCTCACCAACCTCTACGGCTCCACCGACACCTACAAGGTCATCGTGGAAGTACAGCCCGAGTACCAGCGTCGGCCGGATCTCTTGAACAAGCTTTATGTGCGCACAAACCAAGTCAACTCCAACGGCACGTCGGTGCTCGTGCCCTTAAACGGTCTGGTCAAGATGACCGAGGACACGGGACCGCTGGTGGTCAACCACACCGGCCAGCTCACCTCGGTCACCATCTCGTTCAACACCGCCGGCAAGTATTCCATCGGCGAGGCCGTTACGGCCATCGAGGCCCTGTCCAAGCAGGAACTGCCGAGCAACATCAGCTACATCTTCGAAGGCCAAGCCACGGCCTTCAAGCAGTCCCTGGCCAGCGTGCCGTTCCTGCTGTTCTTGGCCATCATGATCATCTACATCATTCTTGGCATCCTCTATGAAAGCTTCATCCACCCCATCACCATCCTGTCCGGTCTGCCTTCGGCGGCCTTGGGCGGCTTGATCACGCTGCTGGTCTTCGGTCGACAGCTCGACCTCTACGGCTTTATTGGCATCATCATGCTCATCGGCATCGTCAAAAAGAACTCGATCATGGTCATCGACTTCGCCATCGAAGCCGAGAAAGAGGGCAAGTCGCCCTTTGACGCCGTGTTCGAGGGCTGCATCGTGCGTTTCCGCCCCATCATGATGACGACGGTGGCGGCCATCGCCGGCATCTTCCCCATTGCCCTCGGCATGGGGGCCGGCGGCGACGCCCGCCAGCCGTTGGGCCTCGTGGTGGCCGGCGGCTTGGTCATCTCCCAGATGGTGACGCTCTATCTCACGCCGTGTTTCTACACCTACATGGACGAGCTGCAGACGTGGCTGGTGGGACACAAGGCCGAAAAGGACGAAGTCTAGGCGACACGCCCGGTTTGCGCTTCGGGTTTTCTGGCTCGGCTGATGCCGGGGGCGCGGCGCGGACGAGACCACGCGCGGCCAGGTTGATAGGCGTATACGAGGCCGGGGCGTCGATGGCGCTCCGGCCTTTTGGTTTGACGAAAACGCCAACGTAGCGCTAACGGCCATGGTGGTGGGTATGTACCGTAGCCAGCCCCTTATTGCGGGAGATGCCCCTGTGATTGCTTATGCGTGCGCTCCTGAAACATCCGCCGGCGTGCTGCTCGTACGGCAAGCCGGCAAGCAGCCCTGACATGGCCGACAAGGGCGTCTGTTACCCATGGTCCGGCCAAGAGACGTGTTTCGACGCTTTGGGACAGGCCATACCCTGCGCCCGGACCGGACAAGACGGGCAATACCGCCCCGGTCGCCCCTGGCCGCAACCCCGTTTCGATGCGTCGCAACCCCTGCTGGTCCGGGACCGTCTGACCGGGCTTGTCTGGCCCAGGGACGCTTCGGCCGCAGGCTGGCCCATGGACTGGAACGAGACCCTGGCTTGGGTTGAAGCGCGCAACCGCGAGGGCTACCTGGGGTATAGGGACTGGCGGCTGCCCGGCCGCAGGGAACTTCTCGCCCTGACAAGTCTGGCCCATTCCCGACCGGCCCTGCCGCCAGGCCAGCCTTTCCGGGGACTTTTTCAACACTGGCATTGGACAGCCACCCCTGCGGCGAGTGCGCCGGAGCATTGCTGGCGCGTCCATCTTGAGGGCGGGCGGATGTTTCCAGGGCCACGAGAAGCCTCGCATATGGTCCTGCCGGTGCGCGGCACGAGCTGGTTGCTGCCCGAAACCGCCGAGCTGGCGGCGTTGCTGGGGCGGCCTTGGCCGGAACCTCGCTTCGTCGCCGCCATGGACGGCGTCCATGATCTGCTGACCGGGCTCGTGTGGTTCCCCCGGATTCTCCCGGAACAAGGGGAGGTCTCCTGGCAAGAGGCCCTGGACACGGCCGCGCTCATGGACGGCTGGCGCGTGCCCACGATATGGGAGTTGGAGAGCTTGGTGGACGTTTCACGGGCTTGGCCCGCATTGCCGCCAGGGCTCTCCTGGATGCAGGAGGTGGATGGCCTCTGGTCTTCCACCACGAGCGGCTACGACCCGGCTTGGGCCTGGGTGTTGTATTGCGGCAAGGGCGCGGTTGGTGTCGGCCATAAACCCGGCAAGCACTTCAAAACCATGTTGACGCGTATCAGAAGAACAGGTGGGGCAGGCTAACGGCGTCGAACTCGTACGCCGTTAGCGGGAAAAGCGATCGACAGCCGCGTGGCCCTAAGACAACGTACCCCTGGCCCCATAACATTGTTTCCCCATTGCAGAGGTCCGGGGGGATCATCCCCCCGGCCGCCGGAGGCATCCCCCATGTCGACAACCACCGTCACGCCCCCCGTCGCCAGCCTTTTCGACTATCTTGCCCTCTCGGACGCCGTGGCCGACGTGCTGCGGGCCAGGAAGGCCGGCGAGGCCTTCGCGCCCGAGCGGCTGGCCGTGCCTGTGCCCGGCGGGGTGCTCTTGTGCATGCCGGCGGCGGACGGGGCCATTGCCGTGGTCAAGACCATCACCGTGCATCCCGGCAATAGGGAGCGGCCGGTGATCCAGGGCGAGGTGACGGTGCTGGACGCGGCCACGGGCGAGCGGCTGGGAAGCCTGGACGGCCCCACGGTCACGGCCCGACGCACGGCGGCGGTGAGCTTGCTGGCCGCGCGGCGACTGGCCAGGGAACCGGGCGGGCCGCTGGTCATTATCGGCAGCGGGGTGCAGGCGCGGGGACACGCGGCGGCCTTCTGGCAGGGTCTTGGGGTGCGGGAGATCGTGCTGTGCGGCCGCGACCCGGCGCGTCTCATTGCTGCGGCCAAGGAACTGGCGGCCCAGGGCGTGACCGTCGCCGTCACGGCCGATCCGGCCGAGCGCGACCGGCTGACGGCCCGGGCCGGGCTCATCGTCACGGCCACGACGAGCGCCGAGCCGGTCCTTGCCGACAACGTGCGGGACGAGGCGTTTGTCGCGGCGGTGGGGTCGTTCACGCCCCAAGCCGCCGAGCTGCCGGCCTCGCTGGTGGAGCGGGCGTCGCTTTTTGTCGATGATATGGCCTCGGCCCAGGTCGAGGCCGGGGATTATCTGCGGGCCGGCGTGGACTGGGGGCGGGTGACGCCCCTGGAAGATGTGCTGGACGGCGCGCCGCCGCGCCCGGCCGGGCCAATCGTTTTCAAAAGCGTGGGGCACGCGCTGTTTGATCTGGCGGCAGCCCGCCAAGCCTTCAGCGCCCAGCGCTAACTCCGGCCCCCCAGGTGGGGTTTCCAAAGGGGCTCAGCCCCTTTGGCCGCCGGAGGCATCTTCTCTCCTCTCAAGCTCCCCGAAAAAGCCCCGCGCCCTTTTTCAAGGCCTCGGCCGTGCCCATGACGTAGAGCCGGTCGCCGGCGGACAGCACGAACGGGCCGTCGGGGTTGGGCACGAACTCCTCGCCGCGCCGGGCGGCGGCCACGGTCAGGTCGTGTTCGCGGCGCAGGTGCACGTCCATGAGCGACCGGCCGGCCAGGGGCGAGGCCCCGTCCACCGTGAACACGGCCACGTGCAGCCCGGCCAAGGACTTGTCCGGCACATGAACGGCCAGTTCGTCGAAGCTGCCCGGCAGCATGGACTTGTAGCCTTCGCGCCGAATGTCGGCCACCATCCGCTCGATGTCGTCGCGCGGGATCATGAACTTGTCCATGACCCGGCTGAAGACGCCAAGGGATGCCTCGAATTCTTCGGCGATGACGTCGTTGGCCCCGAGGTCGAGCAGGGCGGTGATTTCGGTGTTGAACCGGGTGCGGGCCACGATGTAGAGGGCCGGGTTTTCCTGGCGGGCGATTTCCACGGCCCGGCGCGAGGCGGCGGCGTCGGAGATGACCACGGCCAGGGCCTTGGCCTCCTGGACGCAGATATGGGACAGCACGCCGGGTTTGGAAGCGTCGCCAAACAGGATGGGTTCGCCCTTTTTCGCTTCGTTTCGCACCGTGTCCGGGTTCATTTCCAGGATAACATAGGGGATTTCGGCGTTTGTTGCCGCCCGGGCCAGCTGGCGGCCGCCGGCCCCGAAGCCCAGGATGATGAGGTGGTTGCTGTAGTGGGCGGCGGGCAGTTCGTCGGGCGCGTCGCACACCCGCAGCCAGCGGCAGACCATGGCGGCGATGCGCGGGGCCAGCGTGATGCAAAACGGGGCCAGCAC
>JAEZBW010000040.1 GCA_023426765.1 Bacillota bacterium | reverse complement strand
AGATCCTTCGCTCCGCTCAGGATGACAGCTGCGTTGAGCATTCGCTTCGCTCATAGTATCACTTTCATACCAATGACCGCTTCTCTTTCATGGAATTGTAAAAATTTTTACTGCCTACTTGAATTTTTCCCCGGGAGGATTATAATGGAAATAGAAGATTGTTAAATTTTTATCAAGGTTTTATCGGAAATCGCCTCACACCCGCACACCGAAGGTCACCCTGGCCGTGAAGCGAACGATTACCATAAGGGGGCAGAATCATCATGAGAATCCGTGAAGCAAAACAATGCATTAAAGAAATCTATTTGCATACCGATAGTGTTTCAGCACTGATCAGCGAGCGAGGTGTCGGGAAAACCTCAGCCTACCGGCAATGTGCCGATGAGTTGGGCATTGGTTATATGGGTTTGTACGCTGCAGCCATGGAAGGCCCGGATTTCATGGGGCTTCCCGACAAGGACCGGGAAAAAGGCATCACCCGTTATCTGGCTCCCCAGTTCCTGCCGACCATTCAGGCTGTCGGTGAAGGGCTTTACCCTGAAAAAGGGCTTCTCGTGCTGGAAGAAATCAACCGTGTGCCCAGCGATACCACGTCGGTTCTCTATCCGCTGCTGCTGGACAGGACAATTAATGGCCACCGTCTGGCGCCGGGCTGGAAAATCGGCGTAACGATGAACCCGGACACGATGAATTATTCGGTCAGCGCTTTGGATGACGCCATGCTGGACAGGTTCGTCGCCATTGAAATCCATGCCAGCCTTGAGGATTATGTGGAGTATTCTCTGGCAAACAATCCGAATGATGATGTTCTGGCCTTTCTGCAGGCCTTTCCCGACATGCTGCTGGTTGTTAAAAAGTCCGCCGATTCCACTGCTCTTTCCAAAGCACCAACACCCAGGGGCTGGTCAAAGGTGCAGGAGCTTTTAAACAATTGCACGCTGGACAACAGGCTGATGATGGAGCTGGTGTCCGGTATCCTTGGCCCCCAGACAGCAGCTTCCTTTTTCGGATACCTGAAGACAAGGGATTTCAGCATTCCATCAGTGAAACAGCTTTTAACCTGTTTTTCTGAAGCACGTCCAGTCATGCTTGATCTCATGAATAAAAACCGCCTGGACATCGTCAACCTGTTAATACGAAAGGTTGTCACCGAATTTGATGGAAGCGCTGCCCACCTGGAGAACATGAATGCCTTTGTCAACTGTCTGCCGCAGGAGCTGAAAATCCTGTTTTTCAAATTGCTGGCGACAAAACGCCCGGAGCATTTTGAACAGGCCTGTGAAAGCTTTGATGCCTTTCCTGAAGTGATTGATAAAGTTGTAGACCTGATGAGGATGTGAGGACATGCGCATACAGGATATTATTCTGCAATTGCTGCTGAAACAGCCATTTTACGGATATATTGCATCGATTGTCACTCCCTGTGAAAGCGGTGATATTCCCGACATCCTCCTGGAGGCCTCAGCTGCACCAAAGCTTCTTTATAACCCCGAATGGTTTGAAGGCCTTGGTGAGCAGCAGGCCATGGGCGCTGTCATGCATGAACTGCTGCATCTTGTTCTGCTTCATCCCTTCAGGCGCGGCAGCCGTGACATGCTTTTATGGGCCGTGGCCTGCGATATGGCGGTAAACGAGCACATCCCCTCTTCCATGCTGCCCGATAATGCCGTTACTGTAAGCAAAATTGCAAAAGAGTGCAAGGAAAAAATGCCTCCTCTGGAGAGCGCTGAAGCCTATTATAAAATCCTGCTTCAAAATGACGGCAATGTCAGTTTTATCGACCGGAAAAGCGAAGTCCGGCTTGTGCTGAAAAGCGGACTGGAGTTGAAGGCCAGGCCATGCAGTGAGGATGACGGCGCCGAGGTGAACAAAAATGCATTAAAGAGCATGCTTTCCGAGGTTTTGCAGCAGGCCGAGGCCGAAGGTGAAATACCCGAAGGTGTGGAAAAGCATATTGTGGATGTTTATCAATCCGCTGAAATGAACTGGCGAAATATCCTGAAGCGGTTTTTGACGGGAAGGGGTAAGGTGAACATTCACAAAACCTGCAAAAAGGAATCCAAACGGTTTGACAATCTGCCCGGAAACAAAAGAACCGTCGGAACCAACGCACTTTTAGCCGTCGATGCCAGCGGTTCCATCTCCGACAAGCAGATTCAGCAGTTTCATTCCGAGCTGTATGCCATATCCAGAATAACAGGAGCCTCCCTGTATGTCACCCAGTTTGATACCGAATGTACTGCCGCATCACCGATACAGCAATATGTGCGCGGCAGGAAAAGGGTGAAAAGCGGCGGAACGGATTTCCGTCCGGTTTTTGAGCTGGCTGATAAAATGCGCATACCGCTGTTAATCATTTTTACCGACGGAGACGGGACAGTGCCGGAATCAGCAAACCAAAAGGTTCTTTGGGTTTTAACCAAAGGTGCCAAAAAACCGGCAGCCTTTGGTCACTGCATCACCTTTGAAGGAAGGGAGTAAATGCCATGGTCGATTTTACTATCGCCGGGGGTTACCTGAAGATACACAAATCAGCATTCGCACAGGAAATGCTCATACAAAAAAGCGTACTTCGAACACTATTGACCCGGCAGGCTTCACGGGATCTGTCCGCCCGGCCTCCGTCCATGGATAACGCAGACGACGGCGGGATGATCACGCTGAATTTCAACAAATCCGAAGCAGTTCATCTGGGTGATGATCCCGGGGAATTGCTGGGGGCACTGAAAAAGAAGTATCGTGGAAAAGTACGGGGCAGAATTACCTGCAGAGGGTGGCTGAGCGCTTTTACCATTTCCCTCGATTCAGACGACGGAGAAATTCAATTTATCATGTAACTGAATAATGCCGCAGACCATTCTCTCCGTATCGATGAATGGTTTGCGGCATTATCTGTATCATTGGTTTTCAAACCGGTGCAAAACCGATCCTAATAGTTGAATGAACCACCGGTCTCATTTTGATAGATTGGAAGATTCAGTTCTTCGCAGGTGCACATGTTCCGATCCAGTGCAATTCTCCGCAGTGTCAGGTACAGCTCGGCATTCGTTGAATCATCATAGGGCCTTACAAACAAAACGCCGACTCCGCAAGCCAGCATACCTAACAAATACCAGCCAATGAAGGACAGATCCAGAACAAACATATCCAGCTTGTGCCCCATGGTCATCTGATTGCTTAATTCAATAGCTCTCCTGTGCCCGATCTGGGGATTGTCGGCCAAAATGTATGGAACCATTCTGTAAGCGTAACCTTTGATAATGCCGGGAATGATCAGCAGCAGTGTCCACAGGAACAGCAAAACCCCTCTGTAAAACATCACCAGCACCACATTCAGATATCTTTCACGACGAAAAACATGCCCCAGATAGTTCATGCTCACATCACCCTGGCC
>JAEZBW010000010.1 GCA_023426765.1 Bacillota bacterium | reverse complement strand
GGGTTCGAGCTTCCAGGCGTCCGAGGTGGCCACGGTCACGGCGGCGCTGGCCAGGATGGCCAGGACGTAGGCCGGCCACCAGTCGAACCGCAGGCGCTTGGCGGCGTGGTAGGCCAGCGCCCCGGTGATGAAGTAGATGTTGACGTAGGAGACAAAAAGCCGCTTCCAGGGCGGCAGCACGTAAAAGGCCGTGATGCCCGAAGCATAGTAGGCGATGCAAATGACGCCGAGCCAGACGAAAAGAAACGGCACAAAGTAGCGTCGCGTCTTGGGGAAGGCGAATGGCGTGATGATGAGATAATAGCAGACTTCGTAAATAAGCGTCCATTCGATCTTGAGAGGATAGTCCACAAAGCCCACGGGCATGAGCGTCATGGCCAGAAACATGTCCTTGCCCGGCAGTTGGCCAAAGAGCAGATAGCGTAAAACGATGGCCAAGCCGCAGGCGATGAGGAAGGTTGGATAGACGCGCAGGATGCGCCGCACCAGAAAGTTGCGGTAGCCGATGTCGATGAGAAAGGCCATGATGAATCCGGAGATGCTAAAAAAGATGAAAGCCTTGCACATGAACGCATCGGGGATGACGTGAAAAGCGGAATCCCCGACGTTGCTCACCAGCGTCATGTAGACGCCGACGTGGATATAGACGATCATCAACATGCCGATGATCCGCAAAATCTGAATGGAATACATCATAGAGGGGTCACCTGAACGTGTGGGCGTCGGTTAGCGGGCGGCGGACGGCCGTATCGCGCGAAGAAGCCGGGTTCCCCGGCCAGGGTCCGCCGGGCGCGCCGTCACGGCTTACCGCATCATTGTCTTCTTGAAGAGGCTCGGCACGAACCGCCCGCCGCGAAAGCGATTGGCGGCGCGCATCGCCTTGGGCGTTGTGTCCGTCTTTGCCGCCGCCGTCAACTCGCCGCCGGCCGCGTCCCCCTTGCCGCGCCGCCGCCGACTGCTTACCTATTGCCCCGGGCGGTCGATCGACGCGCCGGGACGCGTCGCGGCCCGGAGCACTTCAGCGCAGCGGAGGATTTCATCCCGTGAGCACCTACGTGATCCATCCCATTGTCCTTGGCTCCAAGGAATTCGACAAGGGCATGATGACCTACCAGTTCGACTACGGCACGCCTTACACGATTCCCATCTACGGCTGGTATCTGGAGGGAGGCGGCAAGAAGGTGCTGGTGGACACCGGCGAGATGCGCCCGGTGCAGTCCGCCGCCCGCGAAGCGGCCCTTGGCGGCACAATCCATACCCTGGAATCAGGCTTGGCCCAGTATGGCCTGACCCCGGCCGACATCGACGTGGTCATCCACACCCACCTGCACAACGACCACTGCGAAAACGACGCCTATCTGGAAAACGCGGTCATCTACGCCCACGAGCGGGAGCTGGCCCACGTGAGCGACCCGCATCCACTGGATTTTCGCTACAACGCCGAATACGTGGAAGACGTCATCGATTCCGGCCAGATGCAGGCGCTTACCGGCGACACGGAGATCCTGCCCGGCCTGCGCATGGTCCACACCCCGGCCCACACCGAAGGCGGCATGTCCGTCTTTGTCGACACCCCGGCCGGCCAAGCCGTCATCACCGGCTTTTGCGTGATCAACGAGAATTTCTTTCCGCCCAAGGCCATCACCGCCCGAGAGATGGAAGTCATCCCGCCCGGCACCTGCGTCAATCCCTGCGCGGCCTACGACATCATGGTCCGCGTCAAAAAAGCGGCCCATATCCTGCTGCCGCTGCATGAGCCGGCGTTTGCTTCCGGCGCGCCCATCGGCCTGAAGTAGAAAAGGAAAAGCCGGCTTCCTGTCTGGGAAGCCGGCTTTGTGTTGCATAACGAAATTTGGTCTTTTCCGAGGAATGCTCTTCAGCCGGATGTAACGCTACCGCCAGAGCAACGTCGGCCCTACTTGAGCCGGCCGGCAATTACAGCAGCGAGCGGCGACAGAAGGAAAGAAAGTCCTCATCCTCGTCGTCCGGACGGCGGGAAGATTCCTCTTCCGCCAGACCCTTGACGCGCTCCTCCCGCCATTCCCCCTTGGTCGGTTCAAAAAAACTCACGCATTCCACATGGATACTTGGTGCGAACATGGGCAATTCCTCCCTGGATGCAGGTGGCTTTGCAGAAACCGTTCCACAACCATCCTGCTTCAGGCCGGAGCGGGCCAGGGACGCGCTCATCCCCCGCTTCTCGCGCCGATGCCCGTCAGTCGCTCAAAAGACCGAGCTGGTTGCAGGCCACCGGCCGTGACAGCCGCCGACCAAGGCCCTATAACTTGCGCCAGCCCCGGCCGGGGCGTCCCGGCCGGCTTGTTGCCCATCACCCCCGAGGAGGTTCACCATGCTTGCCCGGTTCCGCCTGCTCCTGCTGCTCCTGCTGCTGTCCCTGCCGCAATTTGCCTGGTCCGAAACCCTGTTCGTCAGCCCGCAGCAAGTCGATCTGGCCCGGCTGCTGCCGCCGCCGCCGGCCATGGATTCGACCGAGCAACGCGACGAAATCGCCCTGCTCCTGCAACTGCAAAAGGACCGCACCCCGGACATGGTGGCCTTTGCCCAGGCCGACGCCGCCCGCGAGGTCTTCCGCTTCGCCGATGTCGTCGGGCCGCAGTTCACGGCCGAGAAACTCCCCGTGGCGGCAGCCTTTTTCAAGGCGGTCAAGGAAAACGGCGACGCCGTTCTCGGCAACGCCAAGAAGCACTGGGACCGCCCCCGGCCCTATGCCGTCAGCTCGGAAATCGATCCCTGCGTGCACAAGCCCGGCAATGCCTCCTACCCCAGCGGCCATTCCACCTACGGTACCCTGATGACCATCATCCTGGCCAACATGGTCCCGGAGAAGGCTCAAGCCCTGGCGGCCCGGGCCGAGCAGTACCGCTTCAACCGCGAGATCGGCGGCGTCCACTACCCCAGCGACGTGGCTGCCGGCCGCATCGCCGGCACGGTCATCGCCGCCTTCCTGTTCAACAGTCCGGAATTCCAGCAGCAGTACACCGCTGCCCGGGCCGAGATCCGCAGCGCCCTGGGGCTGGCCCAGTAACGGGAAAAAGCCATGTCCGCCCTACCGCCGCCCTGCCGCCGCCTCCGACTGTCGCATCGGCCGCGCCTTGCTGCTCCCTGGCCCCTGGCCGGGCTGCTGGCCGTGGCGTTGGCCCTGTTCCTGGCCGGGCCGATTGCCGCCGCCACGGGCGAACCCGGGTCGGACGTCGGGGTTTTGACCCTGGACGCCGCTGCCGCCAGCGCCCTGCCCCATCGGTTTCGCACCTGCTTTTTCCCCCTGGTCACGCCGGACGGGGCTACAACACCCTCCCAGGAGGGTTTAAACGGGCTTCGCATCTCCGGCAGCAGCCAGTTCTCCCTGGTCGGACTGGCCCTTATGCGCCAGCAGTTCCCACCCCGCGCCGTCATCGTCGATCTCCGCCGGGAATCCCACGGCTTTCTCGGCGACGCCGCCGTGTCCTGGCGGCTGCCCGACAACCAGGGCAATCCGGGCCGCGACGCCGCTTTCGTGGCCGCAGCCGAAGCCGGATTGCTGGCCGCTATCGACGAACGCCCGGACATCGTCGTGGCCCGGGAAGCCAAGCGTAGCGGCCCAACGCCTCTGACCCTCGGCCCGCTGACCGCCGTGAGCGAAGCCCAGGCCGCCGCGTCCCTGGGTCTGGGCTATCTGCGGCTGGCCGTGTCCGACCATACCCGGCCCGACGACGCCGTGGTCGAGGGGTTCGTGCGGTTTTACCGCGGCCTGCCCCCGGACGTCTGGCTGCATTTCCACTGCCGGGGCGGGGCCGGGCGCACCACCACCTTCATGACCCTGGTCGACATGCTGCGAAACGCCCGGAGCGTATCCTTCGAAGACATCGTCGCCCGCCAGAAGGCCCTGGGCGGCTCAGATCTGGCCAAGATCAGCGGCGGCAGCGCCCCGGGCCGCGACGCCCTGGCCAAGGAGCGCCTGGACTTCCTGCGCCGGTTCTACGACTACGCCCGGGCCAATCCCGGCGGCGCGCCCCTGGGCTGGACCGCTTGGCTGGCCGGAGGCGCGAAGCCTTGACGTCGCCCCGGTTGCGGCGACGGGAAGTGACCGCCTGGCTGCGGGAGGTCGGACGCTTGTCCGTCAAGGCCACGGCTGCCTTTTTCCGCGCGGGCGGGCCGACCCAGGCCGCCGCCCTGGCCTTTTACGCGCTTTTGTCCTCGGTGCCGCTGCTGTTTGCCATGCTGGCCCTGTGCGGGACAGTGTCGGGCGAGGACTGGACCGGCCAGATGGCCCTTCGCCGCCAACTCGCCCTCCTCACGCCCTACATCGACGAGCTGCTGGTCTCCCGGGCCAGACGGCTGCTGTGGGCCTCGCCGGGGTTTTCGCTGGAAAGCGCGGTGTTTGTGCTGTGGTCGTCGTGGCTGTTTCTGGGCGCGTTTCGCCGGGCGCTTGGCCGGCCTCTGGGCGAGGCAGCCCCGGAAGAACAGCCGCCCCTGGCCGCGCGGCTTGTCAGCGCGGCCTGGGGAGCGATTGCCGGCGTGTTGTTCCTGGGAGCGCTGACGGCGGCCATGTATCTGGCCTATCTGCCGCGCCTGGAGCCGCGCGGGAGTCTGGCGCGCCAGTGGTCGGCGGCCTGGGGCGTGGTGTGCCTGACCGGCATGTTCGCCGCCGCCTATCTGCTTTTCCTGCCGGGCCGGCGTCCGCTTCGGGCCATCGCCGGGGTGTCGGCCCTGCTGGCCGTGGCGGCCTGGGCGGTGACGACGGCTTTCGGCCAGTTCGTGGCCCATGGCGGGCGCTACGAACTCGTGTACGGCTCCCTGGGCGGGGCGGTGCTGTTTCTGTTGTGGCTGCAGTACAACGCCTGTCTCGTGCTCTGGGGGGCTTGGTTCTTGCGTCTGTGGCGGCGCGACCATGGGCCGTCGGCGTTGCGGCGGCGGCTTTCGCCGGCCAGCCTCTTCGACCGCCTGCGCGCCGGCCGCCTGTCCCGCCGCTCCAGGGGCTGATCGCCTTTGATTCCCTTACGGGAATGCTCGAACGATTTTCCCCTCCACCCGTCGCCGTCCCCCCTTTTGGGGATTCCAAAGGGGCTCAACCCCTTTGGCCGCCGGAGGCATCTTCCTGCCTTT
>JAEZBW010000730.1 GCA_023426765.1 Bacillota bacterium | reverse complement strand
GTCCTGCACCGAGCCGTCGAAACGCTCTGGCGTCCCTTCCTCGCCCCGGATGCGACGGGCGTTTATCAGGCCCCAGATGCGCGCGCCGGATTTGGTGATGAGCTGGACTTCGAGGTTTTTCACTTCGTCGTAGCGTTCCAGCTCGGAGCGAATGCGGTGACGGTCTTCGGGAGCGGCCACCACCTCGTCCACCACGCTCTTGACGTAACGCAGCAGTTCCTCGGCGTTGGCGTAGCCCAGGATCGCGGCCAAGGACGGGTTGGCGTTCATGAGCCGGCCGGAAATCGTGCTCTGGAAAATGCCTTCGGCGGCGTTTTCCACGATGCCCCGGTAGCGTTCCTCGGCCCGGCGCAGAGCCTCCTCGCTTTTCTTGCGCTCGGTGACGTCGCGGGCCACGATGACGGCCACGGAGCCGGTCTCGCCCTGGGCCAAACGGAAGGTCATCTCCACGGGTAGGCTGCCGCCGGCTTCGTCGTCCGGACGCGACAGGCTCGTCTCCACCCGTCCGGCCGCGAAGTCGCCGGAAAAAAGCCCGCGCAGTCGCAGCACGGCGTCCGGGGGCAAAAAATGCTCAAAGGGCAGCCCCCGCAGATCGCCCCGCTCCAACCGCAACATGACCCCGGCCGCGCCGGCCGCGTCGGCGATGCGCCCCGTGGCCACATCCACGAGAAAGATGGCGTCGCCGGTCTGGTCCAACAGCGAGCGGAAGCGCTCAAGCTCCTCCAGACGACGGCGCAACTCGGGATAATAGCTCTTGCTGACCGAATGCTCGCCAAACCCGAGCAACCGGGTGAGGCGTTCGTCGGACCTAGGCGAGGGATCGGCTGGCGCTGGCATAGACGGCTTCGAGTTCAGCCAGGGTGGGCTTTCTGGGGTTGGTGAGCATGCAGGGATCATCCAGGGCGCGCTTGGCCAGATCGGCGAAAACCGCCGGGGTGATGCCGAGTTCCGCCAGCCCCTGGGTCACGCCGAGGCGACGTTTGAAATCGGAAAAGGCCTGGATTACGGCCGCGCGTCGATCATCCAGGGCAGCGCCCGGCTCCATGACCGCGCCCAGGGCCTGGCCCAGGGCGTCGAAGCGCTCCGGTGCGGAGTCGTAGTTGTAGGCGATGACGTGGTCAAGCAAAATCGCGTTGCACAGGCCATGGGGCAGGTCGAGCAGGCCGCCGAGGCTGTGGGACAGGGCATGGACCGCGCCGAGGATGGCGTTGGAAAAGGCCAGGCCGGCGTAAAGGCTGCCCAGGAGCATGGAGCCCCGGGCCTCGATGTCGCCGGGGTCGGCCAGGGCGGCCGGCAGGGCGGCGGCGACCAGTCGGGCCGCCTCCAGGGCAAAGAGGTCGGTGACCGGGCCGCTGGCGCTGGACACGTAGGCCTCCACGGCGTGGGTCAAGGCGTCGAGGCCGGTGTGGGCGGTCAAATCGGGCGGCATGGTCACGGTGACGTCGGGATCGATAAGCGCCGCGTCGGGAATGAGCGTCTTGCTGGCGATGACCACCTTGCGGCGGTTCCGGGTGTCGGTGATGATGGCGAACTGCGACACCTCGGCCCCGGTGCCGGCCGTGGTCGGCACGCACAACAGCGGCGGGCCGGGGCGCTCGACGTTGTCGATGCCCTCGAATTCGAGCACATGGCGCTTGTTGGCCGAAACGATGCCGATGGCCTTGCCGCAGTCCATGGCCGAACCGCCGCCCACGGCCACGATGGCGTCGCAGCCGGTTTCGGCGAACACGGCCGCCCCGTCCATGACCTCGTGGTCGCGCGGGTTGCTGCTCAGGTCGCTGAAAAGCACCGTGGCCACGCCGGCCTCATCCAGACTTTCCTGGACGCGCTGGGGCCAGTCAAAGGGGAAAAGTCCGGGATCGGCCACCAAAAGCGCCCGGCGCACCCCAAGCCCGGCCGCTTGCCGTCCGGCCAAGGCCAGACCGCCACGGCCGAAAACAAACTCCGGGGCCACGAACTTGCGCATGGATAACAACAGTTTTCGTGGCATGGCGTGTTCCTTGTCTAGGGCGTTTGTGCTTGAAACCGTGGGCGTCAGGCCGCCGTCGCGGCCAGTTCACCCGGTCCTATGACCGCCACGCCTAATCCGGCCAAGGATTCGGCCAGCCCAGGCGCGGTTAGGACGGCCAGTTCTTCCTCACGAGCATCGGCGTAGACGCTGATGGCGGCCAGGACGTCGTCGCTTTTGCCGGGGTGGCACATGATTTCCACCACGCCCTCGCCGCCCAGGGCGGCAAAGGCCGCGTCGACCAGGGAGAGAAGCTTGGCCGTGGTCAGGTCCTCGCCGAAAAAGCGCGTGACGCACACGTCGGCATGGGCCACACCGGCCGCGTCCATGGCCCGGCGCATGTCGTCGGACAGGGCCCTGGCCGGCAGGCCCCATTCCCGGGCCAGCTCCATGAACACCCCGAACACCTCGGGCCGCTTGTGGATGTGGTGGTGGGCGTCGAGGTGGCTAGGGACGAGTCCGGTTTCGAGAAAGCGCCGGTGCTGCGCCTGCCACTCCCGGCGAACTTCGTCGGGGTTGACGTCCACCACGGCCACCTTCTTGCGCGGAAACCGGCCGTCGGCCCCGACCAGGGTCGGCAACTCGCCGGGCGGCAGGCAGGGCACGCCGCCAGTGAGCTGGAGATGCAGCCCCACCCGGCCGGCGAACGCCTGGCCCCAGCGTCGAATACGGGAAACGGCTCCGTCCGGGCAGACCATGGCCGTGGTTCCGCCCACCACGCCGGCGGCCAAGGCCTCGGCGATGCCGGCCGTCACGCCGTCGGTGAGGCCG
>JAEZBW010000729.1 GCA_023426765.1 Bacillota bacterium | reverse complement strand
AAATCAATGTCCAGGATGTGGAGAAGATAGGTCTTTCGATTAGAGATGAAAGCATACGCTACAATTCCGTTGATAAGCATTTGAAGTGTTTTGGGAAAGCTGTTAATACCTTCTTCCCGGATCAGGTACTGAAGCTGAGGATCCTTGTAGATGTCACCTCGGTAGAGATCTTCGTGAACGGTGGTGAATACACATTTTCGGCCTGCTATATTCCCGACAGAAACAGCACACCGTTGAAACTCTACACAGAGGGCGGCAATGCCTTCATTCAAAAACTAAATATCTGGGAACTGAAGTCGATCTGGGATAAATAATATAATTAAAACAACACCAAGCAGGGAATATATTGCACACATCATGCTTCAATTTTTGGAATGGGAAGAGCGCTGCTCTTCCCCATTCCATCAAAGTCATCAGAAGAAGAACAGCCCTCATGTGGGATGAGGGCTACATTTGTATTTGCATATAATGAGAGTGAAGAACCTGTCGGCTGTGGAGCGATACGCCAGATTGACGAACTTACTGCAGAAGTCAAACGGATGTATGCAAAGGAGAAAGGCAGGGGTATAGGAACAAAGATCTTAACTTATCTGGAAGCAAAGGCTCAGGAGTTGGGATACACTGCTTTAAGACTTGAAACCAGATTAGTAAACCAAAGAGCGGTTGAGTTTTATGAAAACAGGGGCTATACACGCATACCGAACTACGGTAAATATGTTAATCGACCTAAGGCTATCTGCTTTGAAAAGCAGTTATACACAGGAAAGACCAAAATACAACAAACAATGATAGACTCGATCAACAGCTAAAATGATTCTATTTTATTTGGGTAAAAAATTTTGTTATAATAAAGTATGGTTATCTTTGCATCAGTAAACAGGGGTGCTTTATGCGTTATAAAACAAGGTTCAAGAAAACATCACGCGTTTTAGGTATCATTTCAATTGTTATCGCGCTAGTAAACCTTTTATATAATATTTTTACGAACAGAAATTTAGGATTTGCTATAACTATCCTGTGCTGTGTGATTGTTATAAATGCTGGGGCTTATAAACTAGACAAAGAAACAAGTTCAAATAACAATTGAAGTAATTATTCATCTCTTCAAAAAAGAATAAATGTATGATGTAAAATAGACTTATCTCATAAAGAGGTAAGCATAGAAACAACACATGTTGGAATGAAGGTGTAATGATGAGTAGAAATGTAATCATTTGTTTAGTCCTCACAACGGTTCTATTACTTAGTGGCTGCGAAGCTCAGCCCGAAAAGAACGTGGAAGAAGTATCGGGTACGCAGAACGCATTGAGTACGCCAGATATCACGGGGGGGAACATAGAACCGACTGCGATTCCCGAAATATCTGTGTCTCCTGAAATCTCAGGTTCAGATCCCGCACCTTCCGGTGCATCGGAGATGGACGTGACCTATGAGGTGAGGGCCCGTCTGCATAAGGATATGCCGGAGTATCGCTTTGTTGCCAATGGGATAACACGGAGTCCGGAAGATTATGGGGTTGGTTTCGTATTGGGGATGGAAGTCTTAGATGAAAAAGGGGCTCTCATCCTATCGGCAGACTTTTCGGAAACTTATGGTGATGAAGTTTTTGGCAACGCCGTTTACAACGAAATGATGGACACGATGGGCTTACATATTGTGGATGTCAACTTTGATGGTTACAAGGATGTGATTGTTTTAAACGACTTTTCCGGTGCCCATGGCAATACATGGTACAATTGCTGGCTGTGGGATCAAAAAACATCTTCGTTTGTTGAGGCTGAATCGTTTACTGAGATATGTAATCCGGCACTGGATCCGGCGAATAAATGTATTTACTCTGCAGGTGGCTCAGGCGCGGAATACTGGGGTGGTTCTATTTATAAATTTATGGATGGTCAATTTGTAATGACAAACAATCTGGAAGCCGATTCGGGCGGATTGACTGAAACAGAACTTATAAATGGAGACATGGTGGTTGTACGTAAAGTGTCATATGCCACTGGGGATACGTCTGCAGATGATGAAATGCAATACTATAATGCAAGCGAGCTTTGGCAGCTGAATGACCCTCGTTGGTATATGGTTGGGGGCCATGAGGCTGATCAATGGCTGGGAGGAAAATGATAACTGATTATACCGGAATGAAGATCATTGGGACTACCTGTCGAAATCACAATTGAGTTTTTTGTACCATCTGAATTACATCTCATGCAAGGTGGCTGTAAAGGAGTATAGGATGAAGCGCAAAAAGTATAAGGATTATATCTGGTTTGTGGCTGTGGCTGTCTTTTTGATCTGCGTGGCTGAAGGAATCATGTACTATCATGAAACAGAAAGCTTATTCCTGAAGGTCACATTGAACATTCAGAATATTATCAAAGCATATAAGATTGATCCGGATATAAAGCAAAAAGAAGCAATGGCATTCTGGATGAACTCAAATTACGGTGTATGGGCCGGAGTGCTGACATATATGTATTGTGCTGCCGTTGTTGTTGCACCATTCTGTACCATAGCGGCCTTACTCACCTTGCTGGAAAAGCCGTGGGCATATATCACCGGCTTGTTAAAACGAAAAAATAAGAAAAGAGTACTTGTTATCGGAGAGGGGAAATATTTCGATAAGTTTGTAAAATCTCTATCACAGGATTGCAGAGTAACCGCTGTTGTGAAGGATCCTTCTTCTGATAATACATTGCTTGATTACTATAAAAGAGGCATTACCCTTGTAAAACAGTATGAAGATTCCCGGAAAGATTTCTGGACAAAAAAAGAACTTCAAAAATATGACGACATATTGTTCTGCGATGAGAATCCCATTAAAAACCTTCAGAATCTGAATCTGCTGCTAAACTCAGAATGCACAAAGAAAACAGCAAAAACCGCTGATCACAAAAGCATACCTGTTTACGTCTGCTGTAATGACGCTTCGTTGTCAGAAATAATCAGGCAATATGAGGCTGAACATAAAAATGAGATGTTCATTGTTAACATTGTCGATGTCAAACAACTTTCTGTGAACAGAATGTTTCTCAAGAACCCCATCTATACAGTCAATAAAGGGTCCAATTGTGATGTACATATGGGAATACTGGGGTTTGGTGAATTTGGCCAAAATGTTCTGATACAGGGGCTTAATACAGCGGTTCTTTCCCCTGACTCAACGATTCGCATAGATGTTTTTGACAATGATATGAGTTCGATCCTCGGAAGCTTCTTAAAACGTTTCTCTACAGATATTCTTGACGGATTGAAGCTTGATATGAAGAACGTATTTGATGGCGGAAATGTGAAATGTTATACGCTGAAGCTTCCGGTTCGTCCGGAAAACAATGCGGGGTACAGACTGTTTGATATAGATGGAAAGATAGAACTGAACTTTTGGGAAATCGATGCAACAACAATTCTATTCAGCAAAGCTTTGAGAATGTGCAATGAGATTATTCCTTTTACATATATGGTTGTAGCAATGAAAGATACTCATTCGATGTCTTTGGCTGCTATTGAGATTATGGCGTTGTTTCACGCGAATGGGAACGCTAAGGATAGCTGCAGCAAGAATGTTCCTATTATCATTCAAAACAAAGATAATGTATCGCTTGATATGATCGCGGGCAAAAAGATCGTTACGATCGACCAAAATGAAGATATATTCTCATATTCCTCGTTGACAGGTGATGAGATAACTAAAAATGCAAAGGCTTTTAATTGCAAATACCATCAGATAATCAGCGGCAAAGAACATGTTGATCCTGAATCTGTCTGGCCAGGCAACATGTATAACCGGGAATCCAGTATTGCACAATCACTGCATCAGAATGTTAAAGAATGGTTGTTATTTAATGATGAAGGGCCAAAGTATTACCCTGTTGATGAACAGGATAAAGAAAAAAAAGAGTTATTGCAAAAAATCGAACACCGAAGATGGACTCTTTATATGATTTTGCATGGTTATAGATATAGTGGAGCGTCAAAAAAGGATGATATGGCGAAGACGCACTCCTGCATCAGCACATGGGAAAATCTCAAGCAGGAACGTCCGGATACGCTGGAATATGATTTTATACCCTATATCCTGGCAATGAAACGGGCCTCCAACCATCAGGATATTCCTGAAAAATAACCTGCCCCCAGGCAGAAAACCTGAGGGAACAGGCAGCCCTGCTGTTTCATGAATTCTGCGATCAGCATGTCTATTTCCCCCATTATAAAAACACAAGCTACGCAGAGTGATTGATCTATCGCATCCCAAACATTTTTTCCTTCAAATCCAGGTAATACAGGTAATCCTCCGGTGTCACATTCGGTGGGCAGCGATGATCGCAGAACGGTATGTACCCTCCTCGTTCAACAAGGGGAACCAGTGATTCCATATATGTTTTGATGGCGTCTCTGCCGCCACCCAGCTGAATTTTATCAAAACCACCCATAATCCGGAGTTCTTTTCCATACTGGCTGAAAAGCTCTGCAGGATGAGCGCAGCCATTGACTTCGAAGGGAAACAGGCAATTGATGCCGCCTTCCAGAAGATATGGGAGAATGGGCCGGACATCGCCATCACAGTCAGTATACCAAAGGTCGATGCCATGTGCATGAAGCTTTTTGCTGATACGCTTGTAACGGGGCATGACGACTTCCTTGAAGAAATCCACACGGACGATGGGGCCGTTTTTAAAGCAAATATCTTCCCAGCCGCTGGCAAAATCAAAATCAATATGGGGAAGTACCTGATCCAGAAAATCCTCCACCAGCACACAGCAGGTTTCCACCATGTCCTCCACCATGTCGGGATAATCGAAGCATGCATAAGCCAGGCCTTCAAAGGTCAGCATGTCCCGGATTTTACCGATCATCGAGCCGCAGTCCACCCCTAAGGGGTAAGTTCTGTCGGAGGGATGAATTTTTTTCAGTTTTTCAATATCAACCTTCCGCGAAGGATCGTCTCTCAGGAAACGCTCTTCTTTGCATTTTTTCCAGTCTTCCGGTGTAACGACCGAGGATTTCAGGTAGTGCGGAATGGTGTCATGAGCATCTTTCGGCACTTCTGCCAGCAGTCCGTCATTATTCATGATGATTTTTGTCGTTTTGGTTTCTCCAATCACCGTATTGGGGAAGGGAGGGGACATCCAAACGTTGCCGAAGAGAAGGTGAAACCTGTCAAAATTGAAAAAGAGGTCGGCCTCCTCGTTGTTCCGGATCCCGTTCTCCACAAAAATGGGCCACTGGGTAAAGTTTTCATCCCAGTAACCAAACTCCATGTTAAAGCAACGGTCTACCGGTTTATAATGCATCTGGTTATTGAACCTTTCCCGATCGGTCATGGTTCCCTTCCATTTGGAGCGAATCGGTTTTATATCCATTCCCATCATCCTTTACTGATTGATTACGATAGTTCAAGGCTTACCTTACCATCCTTATGGTAAGGTTGTTCTGCGATTTTTTACCTTAATATCATGATAACCCTACAAGTGTGTATTTGTATATATGATTAAATACACATATTAAAGAAAAAATCATCCTTCTTCGTCACAATGGAAGCATCTGCTCATAGCAGTAAATCTTCTGATCTTTATCGGACTTGATACATTGATTGTGATCACCGGCAATACCTGATATTTTTCAGCGTGTGAAATCAGTTCATCAATTAACCGAACCGTAAAACCGACATAAGTAAAGGGCTTCAGCAATCTTGCTGAAACCCTTACAAACAATGAACTTTCCCATGCAGGAAGCTTGAAGTTGAACCTATCGGTCACCATTTTCCTTCAGCAAACGCTTCAGAATTTTCCCCGTGCTGTTCTTCGGAAGAGCATCCACGAAATCAATTTCACGAGGCAATTTATAGCTGGCCAGCTTTTCTTTCAGGAATTTCAGAAGCTCCCTTGAGGAACATGTCATTCCATCTTTCAAAGCGACAATGGCTTTTACATACTCCCCTCTGAGGTTGTCATCGATGCCGATCACGGCGGCTTCCTTCACTTTCGGGTATTGATAGATGACTTCCTCAACCTCTCTGGGATACACATTCAACCCGCCGACAATCACCATGTCCTTTTTCCGGTCAACAATATAGATATATCCTTCGTCATCCTTCTTTGCCAGGTCTCCGGTATGCAGCCAGCCATTCATGAGGGTTTCTTTGGTCTTATCTTCCTGATTGTAATAACCCAGCATCACATTTTCGCCCCTGACCACAAGTTCTCCCACTTCCCCGGCGGGTACTTCTTCGTCCTTATCATTGAAAATCCTGCAGTCCACCCCTACCAGCGGTAATCCGATGGAACCTTCCTTCTGGACACCATCCAGAGGGTTGAAGCATACTGCGGGGGATGCTTCGGTCAGCCCATACCCTTCCACGATGGGAAGTTTTAAAATGGCCTTTACCTGTCTGAATATTTCAACCGGCAGGGCAGCGCCTCCCGAAACAGCCAGTCGAAGCGACGGGAAAGTGATGTTGTTCTTTCCGGCTTCAATCAAAACTGCATACATGGACGGAACACCCATAAACACTGTAATTTTCTCCTTAACAAGAGTTTCAATCACTTCCTTGGGCTGGAACATCTCCAGGATAGTAATGGTTGCGCCGGTCCAAAGGGGAAGCAGAATACAGGCTGTAAATCCGAACACATGAAACATGGGAAGCACACACAGGTAATTGTCATCGGGCTTTCCGTGAAGGCCGATCCGGCATTGTTCGGCATTGACGACCAGATTTTTATGTGTCAGCATCGCCGCCTTCTGCTTTCCGGTGGTACCGGAAGTATAGAGAAAGGTTGAGACGGCGTTTTCATCATGAAACTCTTCAAGAGCTTCTTCGGCTGAAGCCAGCAATTCCTGTTGGAATTCTTCATCCAGAACGACGACATCCACGCCCAGTGCTTTCCGAATGATTTCCGCAGTCAGCTTTGCTTTTTGAAGGATGAACGGATGAATGATCATCACCTTTGCTTCCGAGTCCTTGATGATGTAGGCAATTTCCTCCATGGTCAGCATGAAATTGATCGGAACGATCACGGCACCCAGCCGAACAATCCCCAAATAGGAATATATGAACTCGGGCGAATTCAGGCAGCTGAGGACAATGCGGTCCCCTGGTTTTACACCCATGCGCCTGAAAAGGCCTGCATAACGTTTCGCGGTGTTGTCCAGCTGCTGGTAGGTAATACTGTTGCCCTTATACTTCAATGCGATTCCATCAGGTTTAAAATTGTTCTTGTAAATTGATCCAACCATGGTATCCTCCTTACTAAAAATTATTCATTATAGATCAAGTTATTTATAACGAGGTCAGATGTCCCACACCTCTATAGGTGGCGGGTACCGATTACCTTAATCAGGCGGCGAGTATATCTCCCGCCTCAATAGGTTTCCGTTGTTATAACAAGATTATATTATAAGCTGGTAATAAAGAAAATAGTTTTTTTCGGAAAGTGATGTTCCATATTTGGAGAACCGGCAGAGATGTGGACGGTAAGCGACTTTGCTCATGGAAATGTTATGCCGGTAACGCACCGGTCATCTGGAAATGTTATGCCGATAACACTCCGTTCTCCTGGAATAGCCTTCCAGGCGGGTCTTATTTGCAAGCACAGGTTTTAATTGGTATAATGAGACTGTCTAAATATATCGAAACAAAGAGGTTAACCATGATGAATGCTCTTCAAAATAAAAAAGGGTTTATCTGTGACATGGATGGCGTGATCTATCACGGAAATCATCTTTTGGAAGGTTCCATCGATTTTGTCAATTGGCTTCAAAAGGAAAAGAAGGAGTTTCTCTTTTTAACCAACAGCAGTGAACGCTCTCCAAAAGAGTTGATGCAAAAGCTGAAGAGGCTCGGGATGGATGTGGACGAATCCCACTTTTACACCAGTGCGCTGGCAACGGCAAGCTTCCTGCAAAGCCAGTGCCCGGGGGGAAGCGCATACGTTATTGGAGAGCCCGGTCTTATTAATGCTCTGTATGATGCGGGCATCTCCATGAATGACGTAAATCCAGATTATGTGATTGTTGGAGAAACCCGTGGCTACAACTTCGAAAAAATTGAAAAGGCTGTGCATCTGGTTACAAAAGGGGCAAGGCTTATTGGAACAAACCCCGATTTAACGGGACCCACCGAAAAGGGCATTGTTCCGGCAACCCGCGCTTTAATGGCTCCAATAGAACTGGCAACCGGAAAGCAGGCATATTACATTGGAAAGCCTAATCCGGTGATCATGCGCCATGCGGTGGAAAAGCTTGAGCTGCATAATCAGGATATCGCCATCATCGGTGACCGGATGGACACCGATATCATTGCCGGTATTGAGTCAGGGATTGATACGGTTTTGGTGTTCAGCGGCGTTACGACACATCAGGGTATTGAACAATTTCCTTACCGTCCGAACTATGTTTTTGACGGTGTGGGCGATATTATCAAATAATCACTGAAACTCGTAAGGATTAAAACCATTCACGGCCATCACATACCATGCCGCCGGGGCAATATGCGTATCGGTTCCGTAAGTCCATCCCTCACCCGTCGTCAGAGCGCTGACTGTAGCGGCAGGAAACCCCCCGTTTTCCAATTGTATGTTCACCAAGGCTTCCAGGGCTGAAACCGATTCCTTTTCCATCCCCATTTTACGGAAGGTTAATGCAGTAAAGGCTGTGCCTTCCGGCCAGAAGCCGCCGTTTGAATTCTGCCGGTGAAACGGATAACCGCCTTCCGGGGTTTTCAAGCCGGCGAGTGTTTCCAGAACAGTTGGCCAGGATTCAAGTTCGTCACCTAACACAAGCAATGCCCAGGCTTGCGCATCAAGGACTATATTCCCTGTGGAGGGTGTGATCCCATCAGTCGTCGAACCAATGTAAAACAGGCCTTTTGTTTCGCTGTACATGGAGGTTATGAACTCCATTGCACTTTCATAGGCTGCTTTGTACTTTACTTCCTTTGTAATGGTGTATAATTGCGTAAAAACGGCATACGCATCTATATTATGTTCTATTGATTTGTAGGTATAGGGAGTGACCGATCCATTTTCCGGCCAGCCATCATACCCTGCGGTGAAGCCCGGGTTGCTGTCCTGGCAGTTTTCAAGAACCCAATCCATGATCGTAATCGCCGTATCAAGATATTCCTTCCCGCCCCAGCGCTGATAAAACTGCAGCATGGACAGAGAGACGTAGGAACTGTTGCCGACATTGGTGCCCACCTGGTAAGCGTCCTCGTACCAGCTTCCGGACCACCAGCCTGGAGGATATTCAGGTTCTCCCCACCGGTAAGCGTTTCTGACACGATCGGATTTGTAGCGATCATTTTCAATTCCGGTAATAAAAGCATCCAGTATATGCCTTGCTTCGTTCTGCATTCCGTTTGAGGTGAATGCCATGGAGACGAGAGCATTATCATATGAAAAAGCAGTGCTTTGAAGCTCTATTTTTTCAGTCTCATAGGAGACAATTGGACAACCCTCGGATAACCGGGAAGTGAGGTATTTCAATGCCTTATCTTTAGTACTGATATAGGCCGAATAGGGGGAAACGCTCTCCAGGGTGTATTCTTTGTCCGAATCAACCTCTACCGTCCGCGTCGCTTCATTCCAGGTCACGCCAAAATTCAGCTTTTCAGCCAGGTCACGCAGCTTGAAGTAATTATTGCCGCCAAGACTGTATGCGGTGAACTGCACCGGCCTGCCATTCAGCAATATGGCTGAATCGGTTGGTTGGATGGTGGAAGATCGGTCTGTATCGGAAACGGCCATCTCATTGCCCACAGCAGTATACGGCTTTCCGGTGTTAATTCTGATGGAACGGGAATCTGCATCCCAGGTGACCTCAAACTGGCTTTGGGTTCCGTTTAGAATATAGGCGATATCCCGCAGTTTGAAATAATTGTTCCCGTTGATGGCATAAGCATCAAAAGCAACTTCCCTTTTATCCACCAAAATGGCAGAATTCGTACGCATCACCTTCAGATCTGCAGCAAAACCCTTCTCTGGAGGAACGGTATAAAAAGTTAACAGCAGCATCAGCATCAATAAGAATTTTTTCGCGGTAATCCCCCCCCTTCTCAATATCCCGATTATAGGTTATCCTTCGGCTTATTACCGTATTACAATCCCTATGCTTTAATACCAGCTTAATCATCCAGCGGTATAAACTCCCCATTGCCGGATATGGTCAGAGAAACCGGCTTGTCATCCTTGGTGACGTGTTTGATGACCAACAGCTTTTCACCATATTGGTATGGCCTGTCCTGAAAACTTTGCCCATTCGTTCCTGGAAGGGCGTAAAAGCTTCCCAGAATATTGGTCAAAAGCAGCAAATCCTTTCCGATAGTGCGGTAATCACCGGTTCTGACGAGGATTCCTCCCTCATCCTGCAAAACCTGAGTCCATGAAAATGTCTTTTTCTCCCGGTTGAAGGTAATCCATTGTGCATTTCCGGGTGGGTCAACATAGCGGCCGCCGGCATCAGAGATGGAAAACTCCCCGATTTCCGGGTTGGGAGCTTTCACAGGCGGGTTTACGGTCGACCAGCTTCCCTTCAGTGTAAGCCCTGGAATCAGGGTATACCTGGAACCGCTGAACAAAATTGTACTTTCACTTTTATTGAAGTCTGACACACGCAGGGGTTCGTCCTCTTTTTGCTGAACAGTCTTCGTACCGTCTGCAGCTATCCGCTCACTTTTAATATCGGATAGCGCTACAAACTCCTCCTCGGCGAGGGGCATGATCACGGCTGACCCTTTGTCGATTTCCATGCTCTTGTCCGGTTTTACGATGATTCTTGTGAAGGCATATGCAGCGCTGAAGCCTGCATGAGCTTGCCCGGCAGCCTCGCCGGTTGCACGTATAAACTCATACCAGGTGCCGGCCGGAGCATTTTGCAAATTCTGAAGATCAGGCATATCAATTTCACCCTCGCTGGACCATACACCCAACAGGTTTGCATTGCGCACACGCACCAGCCTTCCCAGGCCCCAAAAGAAAATGGTGTCTGTAGCCGTGTTATACTGGATGGTCTGAGTATAATCCAGAGGCTGCATTTCTTTCAGGATGGTCAGCAGATCCTTTGAATATACCGTTTTTTCGTCAGGCTTAAACATAGCGCTTCCGGGATACGGCCAGATTTCACCCTCTTCATAGGTGACGTCTTCCGAAGAAACCTGAAGGATTTTGTATGTGTTGGCTTCACCCTTTTTCCCCTGTTTCAGCTGCACCCATCGTCCTTCCGGATAATTGATTTTCTTTGGGTTTTCCCCTTTTTCCAGCTGCTCCTTTATTTTCTCCAAATCCTTTGTCAGGTTTGGCATGGGCTCATAGGGATTGTCATCGGTCCACACCCCCCAGATGGGATAGGTGGTGGTATCCTTTCTTTTGATGTCCAGCTCCTCCTCGCAGGTAAAGATACCTACATATGGGCCATAGGACTTACCGGCGCAGTCCAGGTATGCAACTACGTTGTTGTCGCTGTCAATCATGACCCTCACTTTCGCTTTTTCATTCACTTCAGTATTGTCAAGAAGGTTCATATCGGCAGTAACCCATTGGCTGCCGGAAGGGCTGGAAATGGTTCCCGATACGGTTTTATCCCCCCGGGTATTCATCAGGGTTCCCTTCAGCGCTATCTCGGCCTCTCCCTTATAAAGTTCTTTCGGGGCTTCCTTTGAATTTCTCACCATATTCGGATCTTCCTCACGGATGGGAACCGCCTTTGTGGTAGGGGTGGGGGAGATTCCTTTCTCTTCCCGTTCCTTGTCTTCCTTTTTCTGAAGCTTGACAAGATCCACCATTTTCCCTTTTCCCTTCCCGTCCAGCTTTGCTCCAATCCCTATTTGAAGTTTGCCGACAAGGCCTTCGATCTGCTGCGTATCACCTGAAAAGTTCATATTGAAATTCACATGAAACTCCCATTCTCCTTCTATCGAAGCATCGTCACGAGTGCCGACGATGTTTACGGCAGATAAACTCCCGGCATTCCACGGATCGGTGGTTAAATCCTCGTACTCATTTCCATTGACAACAATACAGAAAGGAGGCTTTTTTATTTTCTTCACACTGTATTTGGTTGTGGTTTTTGTTTCGTTTTCATCTTCCTTCGCCTGTGGGGAGGGGGTGGGGGTCAAAGCACTTCCGGTGACCAGACCGGTCTGAAAAAACAGGCCTGCCAACAGGACAAGGATCATCAACAAACCAATCGTTTTTTTCATCACGAAACCCTCCTTACTGCTGGTAACAGTTAATTTCCAAATAACTGTTTCTTCCCTCGTTATCCATAATTCTGATGTCCACTGTCCAGCCGGGTGCATTGAAACGGAAGGATATTTCCGTACCCGTGTCGTCATACTCTTTAAAACCAGCTCTGCCCGATAACTCTTTCCGGTAAAAATCGACCGATTCCCGATAAGAAGCAGTGCTGTAAAATTGGACATAACAGCTGTCAGATTCCCCGTCCGAATACCCGTCCGCGTAGAAAATTTCCTGCAGCTTGTAGATCGGAACAAGTTCGTCGGGGAAGTTACCAGGCAGACCGTCATCACGGATTTGTATGACGATTTCTTCCTTTTTGTTCAAACCTCTAATGGCTATGTGAATGTTTACAGCACAGCTGTAGCCGGTTGTCTGCGGCATTTCCATCACCATAACACTTGCATTCTTCTTATATTCACCCGGCACTGTAAAAGACATCGAATAGCTATTGCCGGTGGAAGATTCATAAACCTCTTCGCTGAATTTTTCATGCTTCCCAAGTTCTTTTCGATAAAATGCAAGGGTTTCGTCAGGAGAAGAGAGGGTGTAATACAGGATATCCACGGCAACATCATCTCCAACGGCACGTTGTGAGCCTGTCACCAGCATATCAGGTCTTAGCAGCGGGATTTCATCAAAGGGGTAGTCCGGGGCCTGCTCTTTTACCTTTGCCAGGATCAGGCCTTCCCTGTTCCCGGACTCAGCCAGTTCCAGCATAGAGGCAGGCTGCACGGGTAACCCTTCATACAGAAACCCCTCAAGCGGAGATTCTTCCGAAGTATCAACAACAAAGGGAACCCAATCGGGCAGAGTCTCTTCTCCAGTTGTATCCTCCGATTCAGAATCGCTGTCCTTTCCCGTCACATCGGTCTGTTCAGATGCCGAAGCATTTGTTCCGCCCGGATCACCGGAGGTGTTATCTTTGCCGGCGACGACATTTGCGGAGGAAGGTTTTGCAGCATCAATATTCCTGAATGCCCGGAGTATGGAGAAGATGGCTGCAATGATTAAAACAACGAAAAGGATGATTACAACAATGACCAAAGTTTTTTTGTTCTTCAACGGAGATCACCTCACACCCTCAGGAGAATTTCAGTTATTTTTATGGGCTGCCTGTTGCTGTTTAATAAGAGAGAATAAAAGAGAAACATCTGATTATGCTGTAATATTTTCATATTCTTCTGTTCTTGTCAAGAAGAGGATTGTGCCGGGACGGAAAAATGGTTCCTGTTCACACCTCAGTAGAGTCAGCGGGTAATTTGGGTGATTTTGGTAACGAGAAATGGGCCGTCCCAAAACAGGTGGATATCCTGTTTGCAGACAGCCCGGAAAGAGCATGACGAATCATCTCAACGGAGAACAAATGCCAATGCTCCCATAGCTTTAAGAAACCTTGTCAGGCGGCTTCGTTTTTTGGTTCCGAAGGAGTTGCCGGCTGTGCTTTCTTAAACGCTTTGACATTGACAACCAGATCCCGTATAAGATAGAACAAAATCAGCACGCAGTTTACAGGCATGCTGAGATAGGGTACCCGCGTAGAAACCTTCAGAATGGGTGAAAACCAGATAGCACCTGCTGTAAGCTGGATGGAATAATATAGCAGGGAAGCGAAAAACATAAAACCCAGCAGAGAAATGAATAAGTTCAGCACTTTTACCCATGCCCGTCCTTCAAATTTCGTCTGCAGCAGATCCACCCGAAAATGGTCTCCGTACCTTACAAGTAAGGTGGCACCGGTAAAGATCATCCATGCCATCATCCATTCAACCACCTCATCGGACCAGGACATGGGGATGTGAATTTGCGCGAACCGGATGATCACCCGGGCGAACAGGATGATTCCGATGGCAATAAACAGGATGATCACAAACCGGCGAAGAACCCGTTCCAAACCTTCATCTATTTTTTTCAATGCTTTTATCATAATTGGTCTCCTTACCCG
>JAEZBW010000723.1 GCA_023426765.1 Bacillota bacterium | reverse complement strand
GTCCTGCACCGATCAAATCCGGATAATCGCCGCTGGCGATCATGATACCAACCTTTTGTTCCATGTCACCTACAAGGAATTCAAAATCGATGGTGACGCCTGTGAGTTCCTTGATTTTCTTAACAACTTTGTTGGACGCTGGAGGAGCTTCTCCAGGGCCGGCTACAAACATTGTAAAGGTGATGGGGTCGAGGGCTTTGTCAGCCGGTTGATCGGTAGGTGCAGCCTGCCCCGCAGCGGTGGTGGGGGTTGGGGTTGCCGATCCCGATGGGGTGCTGACGATTGGAGCACATGCCGAGAAACCGGCAACGATCATGACAACAACCATCAGTAGTGCGAAACTTTTTGTGTTTTTCATTATTGGATCCCCTTTCTTTGATTTTTGGATTTGATAATCCATATCTCTAACACCACTATACAGGCTGTTTGATTTTTGCGCTATCCAATTATTGCGGTTTTTTAATTATATATTGCGATGATATTATTATATATTGCGGTTTCACCATTATGTTTAACGTTTTATCTGATTATTTATTGCGATTTATTGCTTGTATATTATGTTGTTCTTATTAAATATTGCGATATGCGCATTTATATTTTTCCATTTTTAGTTATATTTGTTATTTACCTTTGAAGATAGATTTTTCATCATATGGAATGAGAAGCCGCAGAACAAGGCTTTTTTTATACTTCTAATGCCTGATTATCTTGTTTCTGCATGCTCTGCAGGCATCAATTCCAACAATTAGGTCTGATTATTTGTGATCCATGCATTGTACATTTTTATTAATTTATTAACAATTTGATCAGATATTGCGATCTCTTATAATGTAGAACGTTATACTGGTTATTTATTGCGATATTCGAAGAGAGCCATGCAGCTTCATTCAGATTTGTTTACGAAACGAGCGGAAGGGATTCATGATGTTGTTGAATTGTGTTTCTCATTGTACGGATTTTAGTATTATAGTTGACAGTGAAGGTGATTTTACAAAAAACTTCAACGCTGTAATAGCCGGGAGTAAACAATACAAGGCCCAGACTCTCCTGCTTCATTGAACAAGGAGATCCAGGCCTCGAAAATCTGGTAGTTTAAAGAAGATGGATGTTTGCAGATTCACATTTCTGCAGCATATCGTCATCCCAAACCGAAGACTGTACTTCACCAATATGCACCTTGCCCAGGAAAAACATGCACAGGCGGGATTGTCCGATGCCTCCGCCAATGGTGTATGGAAGCCGCTTTTCCAGCAGATCCCGGTGGAAGGGCAGGTTTATGCGTTCCATGCAGTCCGCTTTTTTCAACTGCGACACCAGGGATTCTTCGTCAACACGGATGCCCATGGAAGAAACCTCGAAAGCACGATTTAATACGGGATACCAGAACAGGATATCTCCGTTCAGGCTCCAGTCGTCATAGTCGGGAGCACGGCCATCGTGTTTGATACCGGATTTCAGCCTGTCCCCGATACCGATCAGGAAAACAGCCTTTTTCTCCTGGGTGATGGCATTTTCGCGCTGAACCGGCGTTAAATCCGGGTAACGGTCTTCAAGCTCCTGGGTTGTAATAAAGGTGATGTCATCGGGCAGAAACCTCGGAAGGTTCGGAACCTTTCCGAGAATAAACTCTTCGGTGTCTTTGAAAACACTGAAGATAGTCCGGACGATGGACTTCAGGTAATCCAGGTTTCGATCGCTCCTGTCAAGAACCCGCTCCCAATCCCATTGATCCACATACACCGAATGCAGGTTATCAAGGTCTTCATCCCTGCGGATCGCATTCATATCGGTATACAAGCCCCGTCCATTGTTAAAACCGTACTTCTTCAGCGCCATGCGTTTCCACTTCGCCAGCGAATGCACGATTTCCACATTGGCTCCGACGCTTTTGACATCAAACGATACCGGCCTTTCCACGCCATTCAGGTTATCGTTCAGCCCGGATTCGGGTCTGACAAATAAAGGAGCCGACACACGAACCAGGTTCAGTTTTTTTGCCAGGATGGCCTCGAATTGATCTTTCAGCAGTTTTATTGCAATTTCCGTATCAATGACTGTCATCAGCGAATGATAGTTTTGTGGTATGATCAGCCGGTCACCGTTTATTGCCATAGTAAATCCTCCCCGCTTCATTTTCCGAACTACGGCGAAAATGAAGTTTATTACACAATTATTTTCATATTACCGAAAACTTCCTGTACATGTCAATCAGAAAATGATTGCATCAGGATGTCTCTCTCTCCAACCGGCCAAGGTAATCAAGGGCTTCCTCTGTAGAGCTGCCGCACATTTCCCGGGACGGTGTAAACTTTATGCACACGGTTGGCCTGTCTGCTTTTCCGAACAGCTTGCACCGGTTATCTTCGGTAAGCTGTACGCAGCGCACGCCTGCCGGCTTGCCATTTGGCATTTCAGGTATCGGGGATGATATGGATATAGCGATGCAGCAAGCACCGCAGCCAATTCTGCATTCCATTGTGATTAACCCCAATCTAATTTATGGTTTTATAACCCCCAATGAGTGTTTGCGCGAATCTTATTCCCTCGCCACAAAGTCAGGAGTGTTTATGAACATTTCGATAAACCTGTTTACAGCCTACGGAGTGACCCGTACGGTATCCCTGGGAAACAGGCATGCACTGCGCACGTTACTAAGTCCCAGAAATTTCATGGTCAGCCTTTCCAACCCGGCTCCCAACCCTCCATGCGGAGGAATGCCATATTTATGCAGCATCAGATAGGACTCAAAATCCTCGGGGTTCATCCCCCGCTTTTCCATCTTGGCAACCTGTTCGTGATAGTCATGAATCCGCTGCCCGCCGGTGGTGATCTCCAGGCCATTATACAGCAAATCGAAGCTGAGCGTATAGTTTGGATCCCCGGCGTCATCCATGGCATAAAAAGGCCTTTTTTCAGAAGGATAATGCGTTACAAAGATAAAATCACTGTTGAAGGTTTTCTTTGAATAGTCGCACAGCAGCTGTTCTTCCTCGGGCTCGAAGTCATGATAATCTGCAATTTTCCTATTGTACCGCTTTGCAATGAGTTCCTTCGCATCCATGAACTTCACAACCGGGATGGATTCAATCACCGGGGTTTTTACATTCAGCAGGCCAAGCTCCCTGCCATATTCGTCATTCAGCATCTGGAAAATGTACTTCAGGATGCCGGTTTCCACCTGCATAATCTCTGTAAAGTCTCGAATAAAGCCCATCTCGAGATCCATGCTGATATACTCGTTCAGATGCCGTGAGGTGTCATGCTTTTCAGCCCGGAATACCGGAGCTATCTCAAACACCCTTTCAAAAACCCCCACCATCATCTGCTTGTAGAATTGGGGGCTTTGGGCCAGAAAAACCTGGTTGCCGAAATAGTCCAGCTTGAATATGTTGGCTCCTCCTTCCGCCCCGGCAAAAACAATTTTCGGGGTGCATATTTCGGTGAAGCCCTGTTTCAGCAGGTATTCCCGGAAGCCTCTTGCAATGCCCTCCTGAACCTTGAAAATGGCCCTTTCATGATCATTTCTTAAAGAGAGCGGCCGGTAGTCCAGGTTTGTATCCATGGACACATCCAGTTTCTTTTTATTGATAACAATGGGAAAGCTTTCGGCCGGTCTTGACAAAACCTCCACATCAAGGATATGAATTTCCGCTCCGTTGATTACCTTCGGATCGGGAACCACCTCCCCTTCAATGATCACAGCGTTGCCCTCGGTGATGGTTTCCAGACCACACTTAGCCTTTGCCGGCGAATAGACGCATTGTATCAGGCAGCGCTTCGCCCGCAGGATTACAAACGCGAATCCGCTCATCTGGCGCACCCTATACACAATACCGTGAACCTTTATCACCCGGCCTGCATGTTCAAGCAATTCATCTGCTTCAATCGTCGTCCTGTAAATGGTTTCATTGATTTGTTTCATAAAATCACCTTTCCTTTTTCTCAGGTCCCCATGACCTGCCTGCAGAACCCGTTTTACCGCTTTATCACACCTTCGCCGGGCCTGAAGCTACCGATCAAAAAACCTCCCGCCACGGAAACAGTTTCCGGGACGAGAGGTTACTCACGCGGTACCACCCAAATTAATACGGGCAGCATATTGACTGCCGGTATTCACTTTCACATTTAACGCATGCATACGGGTTGACTTACTCGCCTGAAACTGCTGTGGATACAGGCTTTTTTCAACCGGCTCCGGGGTGTCTTTCTCCTGCTCGTTCCCTGAAAGCATTTTCAGCCGGGATGCTTTCTCTCTGAAGGCTGTGCAGGGTACTTTTCCCCTTCATGGCAATTATCTTTTTGGTTAAATTCATTCTAATCACATCAAAGGGTTTTGTCAACAGGGTTCTGAAGGACGTTTATATCTGGTTATTAAGTGGAAAACAATTCATCTCTACCCTAAGAGGATGGAGTCTTCTTGTTTGCTGTGATAAAACTCCTGTATTTTTTACCTGAATTCATCTTTTCCTCCTACAAGATAAGCTTTTGAAGATTTTTCAGTTTATGAACATTTTCTTCAAAGGTCCATCTTTAGTTTCATTTAAATGTTTACCTTACCGTCATTCCGGGAATAAATAAGGTATTAATAACATTTTTATTATATTTGCTTTTTTGTTTTTATTACATTATTCTGGGAGGTGTTATCCATGACAAAGAAGAAAAGAATTGATCCGGATAAGCTGAAGATATGGAGAACCTCGGCTGTTGTAGAAAACTACAGAGAGATGCCTGATACCAAAGTTTCTATTCCGTCTGAAATCTGTATTGAAGCTGCCAAGGATTTTGTGGACGAAAACCAGAAATAATCGGCTGCAGTAAACATCGAAAAGAGGTGCATTCAAATCGAATGCACCTTTTACGTTTCAGATGAACAGCCGGTTTAAATAAAGGTATAGTTCATGCCGCTGTTATTATCCCAGTTTTCAGCGCTATCCTTGAAAGCGACGTTAATATTCATGCCATGCATGGCCGGGATATCCGCATGGAATGAGTTACCGAAGCGATTCATCCGTATGGTCTGCACGTTTTCCCAGCTATTGTTGCTGCCATAACCGACAACGGAATAGACATCATCTGCGCCGGACTTGGCCAGCAGGCCGTCATATTTCAGTGCAACGGTATGATCCGATACTTTCGAAAGGGTAACGCCATTGTTCGAATACCGCTGATTGTCAAAGGAATCAAGGCTTTCAGAGAATTCTTCTTTAAATTCATTTACCCGTGCACCGGTTTGTTTAGCAACATTTTGGGCTGAAGAGCGTTTACCGCTTTTCGCTTTTTTTGAATCGGCTTCAAATACATTATCAAAAATACTCATACCTTTATTTGCCTCCTATTCTCTGTTTTTTGTTGCTCATTTAGTATGTGACAGAAACAAA
>JAEZBW010000709.1 GCA_023426765.1 Bacillota bacterium | reverse complement strand
CGGCCGGGGGCAGGGCGGTTTGCACGAGGCCGACGAGCAGTTCGAGCAACGCGCCTTTGAAGTCAGGGCGCGGCGTGTCGATGTCGGCGATGGCTTGCTCTGGCGATCCGTCGCCGGGATCGGTGATGCGCCAGGGCGGGATACGCAGGCGCGTCCCGTCAACCCGGCGGACCGGAATCCAGTCTTGGGTCAGCAGATTGAAAGCGGGCATGGGTTTTTCGCTCCATGAGTTCGTGTTTTCTATATGGATAGATAATAATCAAGGCGGTAGCCAGCCCGAACGGCAAAGCGAGAAAGCCCGTCCGGGCTGGCGGTGGTTAGATGAGAGGTATTATGATCAAAAGCAGGACGAGGCAGATGTCGTCAGGGATGAGAACCACGATGAGGAGATCACGTTTTCTGCGGTATGTTGTCATGTTTTGCTCCATGACGTTTAGCGCAGCAAAATTGACTTCGCTCGGATATGGCAATAAGAAGAAGTTCCTACACTATCCTCGGGGTTACTCCGAGCGGAGACGCCTTCCATCGAGCGCTTTTGGTGGAAGGCGTCTTTCGTATAAGGCTATTTTCAGGAGACGGGCAAGCTGAATTTTTTGTATAAGTAACCCTCGCTACCTTTATATTTTTAAATCCCCAATTTCTTGGGGAACTTAGAATTGACAATTTGTCTTCGACGCCCTTGCTACTGGGCCATCCCCGCTGTTGTGGGGAACATTTTTCTAAAATTGACGCGAAAAATAATTTCATGCCATTTTAGTTGGGATAAGTTTCGCATCTTGGTTCGGTGTTGTCAACATATTGTATTTATGTATATTGATCATAGAGTAACCCTTCCCTCCGACTATAAACCACCCCCGTCCCCGGCAGGGCGCAACGCCAGACGCCGGGCGTCTCGGTCCCGATAAAGGGGACCAGCCTCGACCAGCGCCCCTGGTCGGGCAGAGTCGCGGCAAAGGCGGCCAGCCGGTTTTCCCACTCGCCGCCAGCCGTCAACTCCCTGCCCCGGCGCAGCGGTACGGACACTTCCGACCGGGCGCACGTTGCCGCGTCCAGCCCGTCCCCGGCCCATAAGGCCAAACCGTCCGCAACCACCCGCACCAGTCGCAACGTCACCCGCTCCGCGCCAAGGCGCGTTGGCGTCACGCGGTCGTCGTACCAGCGACCGGAAGCCGCAGCAGCCCCATACCCTTGGTGAAAATCCAGACAATTGGTTGTGGCCAGGCTCTTTTCAGCGCTGGCCTTGCCGGCCTGCTTGTCCTCGGCCGAGGCAAGCGCCTTTGGCGTCGGCAGCGCGTCGACATCGTACGCGCCCTCGACCAACTCCCGCGCCTGCCGGGGCAGCTCGATGCGCTGACGCATCGACAAAAGCCGCGCCGTGCGCCAAAGCACGTCATGGCCGGGATAGACGTAAAGGCCCTTGCCAAGCTCGGCCTCACCCCAGCCCGTCCCCGGCTCGTTTACGGCAGGCGGCGAAACAACCAGCACGGACGGCCCGGCGAACCCCGCCGGCCGCCAGTCCCGGTCATGACGCTGGCACCGGCCGGCCCGCTGCAGAATAAGATCCATGGGGGCCAGCTCCGTAACCAGAAAATCAGCATCAACATCTAGAGATTGTTCAATTATCTGAGTTGCCACAAGGATCTTTCCGCGCCGTGTCTCTTGTGTGGATTCCTTGCCGAAGATCGTCAACACCCGCTCCTCCATGGCCAATCGGTCGCACAAGGCAAAGCGGGCGTGAAAGAGCAGGACGTCCTCTGGCGGCAGGCGCTGGGCCAGCAGGTCTCGTGCCGCCATGGCCCGGTCCACGGTGTTGCAGACCATGATGGCGCAGCCGCCGGCGGCATGGACGGCAGCCAGCCGGTCGTAGGGCTCGGCAATGTCGTGGCACAGGGCCACGGCGACGGACAGGGTGCGGGTTTGCGGCAGCGGCGTTTCCGAAAAAACGCCGTCGGCCAGCCTGGTGGCCAGGGGCAGCGGCCCGGCCGAAAGCGTTGGGGTCGGATAGTCGGCTCCCCGGCAAAAGGCGGCGGCCAGACCCTGCTTCACGCGCCGGGGGAGGGTGGCCGAGAGCAGCACGGCGCTGCCGCCAAGGCCGGCCTGAAAGGTGAGGAGAGCTTCGAGCAGACGGGTGGTGTAAGGATCGTAGGCATGCACCTCGTCGGCTACAAGGACGTTGCGGCCAAGGCCGAGCAGACGCAGGCACTGGTGCTTGGCCGGCAGCGCGGCCAGCAGCGCCTGATCCAGCGTCCCCACGCCGCACGGGGCGAGCAGGGATTTCTTGGCGTTGTCCGCCAGCCAGGAGGCGCAAAACGCGCCGCTGTCCGCCGACGCGCCGTCCTCCAGATCGCCCTCGCCGGCCCGGCCGCGCTCAAGGCCGATGCTGCGCGAAAAATCGTCATGGATGCCGCGCGCGCTGTGGGCCAGCATGAGCGACGGATTGGCGTCCCCGGTCTCCTCGAAAAGCGCCCGGTAGGACGGGGCCAGCCGGGCGTACATGCCGTTGGCCGTGGCCATGGTGGGCAGGCCGACATACAGCCCCTGGGCCTCGCCGCAGGCCATGACGCCATGGGCGGCCAGCAGGGCGGCCTCGGTCTTGCCGGCCCCGGTCACATCCTCGAAAATGAACAGGCGCGGCCCCCGGTCCAATCCGGCGACTTCCAGGGCATGGGCCTGCAGCGGCGTGGGCGCATACTCCTTCCTGATATGCGGCAGCAGGTCGTGAAATCCGCTGCCCTGACGCGGCGGCGGGGAAAGAATGCCGCAAGCGGCCACGGCGGCGCGGGCCTGGGGCAGGGCGCGCTCGGTGAAGTAGGCGGCAAGGGGCATGGGCGTAGCGTAGTAGGCAAGGCCCTGGCTTGATGCGAGCCAGTCGGCCACGACCAGCAACCCGGCAACGAGCCAGGATACGGGACGAAACGCCTGGCGCGCCTCATCGCCGCCGGGCAGGGCCAGGGGGGCGGGCAGAAACATGGCCCCGACCACGCCAATGAACTGTCGAATGGCCGCCGTGGTGGCGGCGGGAAGCCGCAGATTGCTGTCCGCAAGGGGTTGCGGCGGCTTGCCGTGATGCCCGAAAGCGGCCTCGGCCAGGGGGCCGAGAGTGTCCATGTGCAGCCAGCCGTCGCGGCATAGGAACGAGGGCTGCCAGGTGTCCGCGATAGCATCGTCCAGAAAGATGGCCTTGCCCAGGTGGCTGTGATGGTCGTTGTTGACGCGCTTTGCCGGCGGCCCGCCGAGGGCGTCCACGATATCCGGTCGATACTGCTGGAAGGCCGGGGCGAATTTGCCCAGGTCGTGGAGCACGGCGAAATACGTCAGCAGCGCGTCGAGGTCCGCCGGGGCCACGGCCGGGGCCAGGGCATGCAGGCGTTGGCGCAGGCGCGTGTCGGCATCGAGGAGGGCGGCAAGCGTCGCGCCGACGTCGAGGCAATGGTAGACGAGCAGATGATGTTCCGCGCCGTCTTTGGCGGCTTTGCCCCAATAGCGGTGCATGGCGTGTCCCGGGGTATTGGTTATTGGCGGCGCGGCCCGTTGTCGCGTTTGTTAACTGATCGAGTTGTTGTTGCCGATGATCTGATTGACGACGCCGTGGCCACTCGCTGTGCCGTTTTGGTTTTTGGAGTTGTCGATGTTGATCGGCCCAATGACGGCCTTGATGTCGGCGGCAAAGGCCGGATCTTCGTCGAGGAGTCCTTCCAAGCGTCGGCGCACGGTTTTCTGCGCCCCGGCGTCGGCGGGATTATTTTCCAGAGTGGCGAGGGCGTTGGTCGCGCCTTCGCCGTCCTGGGCAAAGCGGGCTTTGACCAGCGAAGTAATTTTCTCCACGCCGGCCTTGCCGAGGTTGGTCGCGGCGTCGGTGACGGCTGCAGCAGCCCCGGACTGGGCGGCGACAAGCGCGCCCATGGCGAAATCGGTGAGGGAAGACAGGTCCATGGCGTAGCTCCTTACTGCGGTGTGGGGTTGTCGGAAGGGGAAGACAGGTCCGAGTCGTCGTCGTCGAAAAGGGCGTCGATGTGGGCTTGGAGGTCTTGTTGGAGCAGGGCGAAGGCTTCCTCTCTGGAGATGTCATGGTGGAGAGAGAGCCATGTGAGCAGGGCCGTGGAGGCGTTTTGCTCGAAAACCTCAGGAAGCTGGTTGGCCAAAGTAACATATAACTGAGCGGACTCGCGAGCGAGGGGGAGTGCCTCTTCGCGTAGACCCATCTCGCTGAGCGTGTAGGCGAGATTGTTGAGGCTCATGGCGAGGTCTGGCCGGAAGGCGTCGGGGTTGAGGGCGGCGAGTTCGCGCCGGATATCGACGGTGTCCTGTGCGATTTCGCGCGCTTCCTGTCGCAACCCCAGTTCGCTGAGCCTGATGGCGAGATTGTTGAGGCTCGTGGCGAGGGCGGGCCGGAAGGCTTCGGGGTTGAGAGCGGCGAGTTCGCGGTAGAGGTCAGTGGCTTCCTGTGCGATTTTGCGCGCCTCCTGTCGCAATCCCTGATCGCTGAGTTTGTTGGCGAGATTGTTGAGGCTTGTGGCGAGGTCGGGCCGGAAGGCGTTGGGGTTGAGAGCGGCGAGTTCGCGATAGAGGTC
>JAEZBW010000665.1 GCA_023426765.1 Bacillota bacterium | reverse complement strand
CATCTGACACGAGAAGAGGTTGAGGGAGTGGGCTTCAGGTATATGTCCTACGAAGAAGCGGCAGCCAAATATAAGCCCGAAGATATCCATGACGGCTATTATGAAGGAGCGGATGAAACCTGGTTCTACATCTCAAATCCAGCCCTTGGTTTATGGACCGTGTCATAAGAATTTAATGCTATAACTGCAGGAACCCGTACAGGAATGTGCGGGTTTTTTTGTTGCCTTTCGTGGATAAAATATTTTAAAAGGACATATCAGCAGATGTAAAGACCGATGAAGCAACTGCGAATAAGTAAACAGAACATAAAGAGAAATATTCCCATGGATGATATTGTATAGTTAAATTGACATAAAGCAAGGAAAACCGTATAATTTACAAGTACAAAATCTAAGCTTCGATAAACGGCTGATGGATGGACCAAGCCTGTTCAAATTGCACAGGTCACTTCATGGGGGACTGTCAATTACCCCATAAGAGCAAGCTCCGTCGGTTACCCGGTGGATTGAAAACGTGATGATGGTTGAAATGGTACAGATTTTTACACAAAAAGGTACCATTGATTTTTGTTGTATGCGGAGATTTCGAGTGATGTAAGGGGTGGCAGTATGGTAATTTATTCAATAAAGCGGGTTGCTTCCGCATTTGTGACGCTGTTTGCGGTTGCAACGTTAACTTTTTTCCTGATGTATCTTGTTCCGGGCGGTCCTTTCCTTGCGGAAAAAGCACCTTCGGCACAAACGCTGAAAGCGCTGGAACAGAAATACGGTCTGGATCAACCGGTAACCGTACAGTATGTGAATTTCATGAAACGTTTGCTTGTGGGCGATCTGGGTACCTCGCTGAAAATGCGGGGGCAGGAAATTAATGATATCATTTTCAACCGGTTTCCGATATCGGCCAGGATTGGAGCGTTGGCCGTTCTGGTTGCGATCTGCATCGGAATACCGCTGGGCTCGGTAGCAGCCTTAAACCGCGGCAAGCTGCTGGATAATGTCATCATGTTCATTGCGACGCTGGGAATTGCTGTTCCCGGGTTTGTTGTGGCTACGGTTTTGATGTTCACCTTTGGGGTGAAGCTGCATATTCTGCCGACCTACGGGCTTACGTCTCCATTGCATTATATACTGCCTGTATCCGCGTTGGCATTTTATCCTACAGCATATATCTCAAGGCTGATGCGCTCCAGCATGCTGGACGTATTGGGGCAGGATTACATGCGCACCGCACGTGCCAAAGGAATATCCCAGTTTAAGTCGCTGTTCAAGCATGCGCTGCGAAACGCGGTGCTGCCGGTAGTGACCTACCTTGGGCCAATGCTGGCCTATATCCTCACCGGCAGTTTCGTTGTGGAGAAAATATTTACGATACCGGGGCTGGGAAGCCAGTTCATCAGCTCCATCACCGACCGCGATTATCCTTTGATTATGGGAACGACCATATTCCTGGCCTTCCTGCTGATCACGATGAATGTGATCGTGGATATCGCATACAAAATCATTGACCCGCGCATCAAATTAAAGTAGAAAGGGGGAACGGAGATGGAAAAAAAGAAGAATGCTTTCAGCTTTCAATTAGACGTGTCAGATTTCCTGCCTGCGGATGAAAGCGAAAAACAAAGCATGGTCGTCATGCGGGAGAGTACAAGCTTCTGGAAGGACGGCTTTCGCAGGCTGAAAAAGAACAAACTGGCGATGATATCGTTATTTGTCATTACGGTGATCATGCTGATGGCCTTTGTTGTACCTTCGTTCTACCCTTATTCCTATGAGCAGCAGATCAGGGGCAGCGAGAACCTGGGGATCCTGGAGTATTCCGAACAGGAAATGGCCCGCATGGAAGCCGGTGAAAGCGTATTTCCGCACCTTCTGGGTACCGACAGTCTGGGCCGTGATACCATGACCAGGCTTCTGATGGGCAGCCGCATATCGCTGCTGGTTGGCATTATCGCCAGTACGATCATACTTGTGATCGGATCGGCTTATGGCTCCATCGCCGGTTACTTCGGGGGCAAGGTGGATATGATCATGATGCGGCTTGTGGATATTATTTATACCGTTCCGGATATTCTGATCATCATTTTGCTGTCGGTGACGCTGAAATATCCGCTGAAAGATCTGGCGGCGACGGTGCCCGGTTTTCAATGGATAGAAACCGTCGGCATTGGGCTTATCAGTATTTTTATTGTATTCTCCCTGCTATATTGGGTGGGAATGTCCCGGATTGTCAGAAGCCAGATCCTCACCCTGAAGGAGCAGGATTATGTCGTTGCTGCAAGAGCCCTGGGGGCCGGCAGCAGCCGAATTATTAAAAAGCATCTGTTAACAAACAGTATTGGAACCCTGATCGTAACCACAACCCTGCAGATCCCGGCTTCCATATTTACCGAAAGCTTTTTAAGCTTTTTGGGTCTGGGTGTTTCGGCACCCATGCCCAGCCTTGGATCGATGGCCTCACAGGCCATTGGAGGGATTTCATCCTATCCGGTCAGGCTTTTGGCCCCGGCGGTGATGATCAGCCTGATCATCCTGTCCTTCAACCTTTTGGGGGATGGGCTGCGGGATGCGTTCGATCCGAAACTGAAGAACTAAGGAGGAGAAATGATGAATAAAACATTGCTGGATATACAGAACCTGAAGCTCTCCTTCTTTACCCAGGCCGGTGAAGTAAAGGCCCTGAATGATGTTTCCATCAAAATGAACGAAGGAGACGTGCTGGGAATTGTAGGGGAGAGCGGAAGTGGAAAATCCGTAACGGCATACGCCGTCATGGGTTTGACGGCTCATCCCGGTAAGATTGTCAGCGGAAGCATCGAGTTTAACGGCCACCGGATTCATGAAAAGACCGAGAAGGAAATGCGCAAAATACGCGGAAATGAGGTTTCGATCATCTTTCAGGATCCGATGACCTCGCTGAATCCCGTATACACCATTGGGGACCAAATCCGCGAGGTGATCCTTCTGCATACGCAGATGGACAAACAACAGGCTCATGCACGGGCGGCGGAACTGTTAACCCTCGTCGGGATCAACGAACCCGAAAAAAGGCTGAAGCAATATCCCCATGAACTTTCGGGAGGAATGCGCCAGAGGGTGATGATTGCCATTGCACTGGCCTGCGAACCGAAGCTGTTGATCGCCGATGAGCCGACCACGGCGTTGGATGTAACGATACAGGCCCAGATCATGGAGCTGATGATCGAGTTGAAGAAGAAGCTGAACATGTCCATTATCATGATCACCCATGACCTGGGGATTGTAGCAAGCATGTGCCAGAAAATAGTTGTGATGTATGGGGGAAAGGTTGTGGAAACCGGAACTGCGGAAGAGATCTTTTACAACCCAAGGCATGAATATACAAAAGGTCTGCTGCAAAGCATTCCGAAACTGGACGCAGCCGAACATGAAAAGCTGGTTCCCATCGAAGGGACCCCGGTGGACATGCTGAACCCTCCGGCCGGCTGCCCCTTTGCGCCGCGCTGCGGGAAGTGCATGAAAATCTGTCTTTCTAAAATGCCGGAATTTACGCAAATTTCCGATACCCATGCCAGTGCCTGCTGGTTGAACCAGAAGCAAGAGATCGGGAACCTGAAAGGAGGGAACGGCAATGGTCAAAATGCAGGATAAACAGAATGCTGCTGTATCCCCCCCGAAGGGAACCCTTGTTGAAGTACGGAACCTGAAACAATATTTCCCGGTTTCTTCGGGTTTGTTTAAAAAGAGGTTTATCAAGGCTGTGGACGGTGTTTCCTTTTATATCGAAAAGGGCGAAACACTCGGTCTTGTGGGTGAATCGGGCTGCGGCAAAACTACCACGGGCCGATCCATTCTTCGGTTGTATGAACCTACCGAAGGCAGTATCCATTATGAAGGTGCAGACATCACAAAGGCTGATATGCTGCCGTATCGCAGAAAAATGCAGATTGTATTCCAGGACCCCTATGCTTCGCTGAACCCTAGAATGACCGTGGGCGATATCGTCGGTGAACCCATTGATATCCACAAGCTGGCAGCTTCAAAGGCCGAGCGGCGGGAGAAAATCATGCAAATGCTTGAGCATGTGGGGCTAAACAGTGAGCACGCAAACCGTTACCCCCATGAGTTTTCAGGAGGACAGCGCCAGCGTATCGGGATCGCCCGGGCCCTGGCAGTGACCCCGGAGTTTATTGTTTGTGACGAGCCGGTGTCGGCTTTGGATGTTTCCATCCAGGCACAGATCGTGAATATGTTTGAGCAGCTGCAGGAAGAAATGGGGCTGACCTATCTGTTCATCGCCCATGACCTGTCGGTTGTAAAGCACATCAGCCGGAGGATCGGTGTGATGTATCTGGGTAAGATGGTGGAGATAGCCAGCAGCTACGAGCTGACCGCTCATCCGGTGCATCCTTACACCAAATCACTGATTTCAGCCATCCCGGTACCCGATCCGGTTGTCAGCCGTAAAAAGAAAAGAATCGTTCTGGAGGGCGACGTACCAAGCCCGTTAAACCCACCAAGCGGATGCCGTTTCCGGACAAGATGCCCGTATGCCACAGAAATCTGTGCTAAAGAAGAACCCGAACTGAAGCAGGTCTCCAACGGCCACTTCGCCGCCTGCCACCACATCTAAGCCACTGGGCGGGACCCAGGTACCCTTGGCCCAATTTTACCACGGGGACAGGTTTCCTGGTAAATACCACGGGGACAGGTTCCTTGGCAAATACGACTGTTAAATGTTTACCACGGGAATAGATTCCTCGATAAACTCGGCCACTGGGCGTGGCAGTCCCGTAGCAATATTTGGCCATGGGGGCAGGTCTCTTAATAAAATAGGACCATGGGGACAAGGGTCATGGGGAAAGGTTCCTCGACATATTAGCTCTGCAAGCTTGCTTCACAGTACAGGTTTATCAAAGGAAAAACCAGAGGACAGGAGAAAATTCCTGTCCTTTTTACAACCCAAGAACAGCGCATCTCCTCCGTCGCTCCGGTTCTCTTTTTTTCCATGGTAACGTATGGGTTTTTGAATAATTGGACATATTAACCATACACAATCATGAAGATTTTGCTAATATCCGTATTGCGTGGAAAAGGAGAGGAGAACAATGAGAAGAAAATCTGTCATATGGATAACCATACTGATCATGCTTGCGCTTGTTACCGGGGCTTGCAAAGCAAAACCCGCACCCGGGAAAACCCCAGGAAATACATCCGGACCAACGCCTGCGCAGCAGACACAGCTTTCTGTTCATGTGGGATCGGAACCCGACATTATCGATCCTGCACTGAACAGCGCAGCCGATGTGGCCACGATGCTGCTGCATACCTTTGAAGGGCTGATGACCCTGGATAAGAATGGAACCCCTATATATGGTCAGGCTGAATCCCATACTGTCAGTGCCGATGGCCTGACGTATACCTTCAAACTTCGGGAAGGACTGAAATGGAGCGACGGAAAACCCCTGACGGCAAACGATTTCGTCTGGTCCTGGAACAGGGCGGTGAATCCGGAAACAGCCGCAGACTATGAATACATGTTTGAGTCCATTGAGGGATACGCAGAAAACAAGCTGAACGTAACTGCTCCTGACGAAAGGACGCTGATAGTCAAGCTGGTCGCTCCGACACCCTATTTCCTTGAGCTTTGCGCATTTCCCACTTTCTTCCCGGTACGGCAGGACGTTGTGGAAGCCAATCCCGATACATGGACGCTGAACCCCTCAACCTATATCGGAAATGGTCCGTATGTGCTGCAGGAGTGGACCCATGATTCACAAATGGTATACAAAAAGAATCCGAATTATTGGAAAGCCTCTGCCATAACAGGCCCGGATACGCTCCGGTTCCTGCTGATGTCCGACGACAATGCGATACTGGCCGCCTTCCGGAATGAAGAAATCCTTTTTGCCGATTCCATGCCCAATGATGAAATTGATGCATGGAGGAACAAACCCGAGTTTAATCTGGAAGGGCAGCTGGGCACTTATTATGTCAGCTTCAACGTAAAAAAAGCACCGCTGGATAATCCTCTGGTACGAAAGGCCCTGTTGTTGGCAGTGGATCGGAGTTATATCGTGACCAACATCGGAAAAGCAGGGCAGGAACCGGCAGGCGCTTTTGTGCCGATAGGCCTGACCGATGCCGATCCGGCAAAGGAATTCCGGGATGTTGGCGGAAACTATTACGATCCGTCCAAAGAAGCCTACCAGGCGAACCTTGCAGAAGCTAAAAAGGCCCTTGCCGATGCGGGTTATCCAAATGGAAAGGGGCTGCCGTCGATTGAATATCTTTATAATGAAGGTACCGGACATCAGCTGATTGGTGAAGCGCTGCAATCCATGTGGAAAGAAATCGGTGTGAACGTCACTCTGGTACCGCAGGAATGGAATACCTTCCTGACCACACGAAAGAACGGGGAATATCAGATTGCACGCAATGGGTGGCTGGCCGATTACAACGACCCAATCTCTTTTCTGGATATGTGGATCACAGGCAGCGGAAATAATGATGCCCAGTGGTCCAACAAAGACTATGATGCGCTTATCAGCAAGGTCAAGGTTTCCTCGGACAGAAACGAAAGGATGCAGCTGATGCATCAGGCCGAGGATATCATCTTTAAGGATTATATGCTGTGCCCCATTTATTATTATGTAGATATCTTTTTAAAGAGTGAAAAGCTGCAGGGCTTTTATTCATCTCCACTGGGGTATAAATACTTCATGTATACCACTGTGAAGCAGTAACCACTTTCTTCGCAAAGAATATTTCAGCTCTTCAACAAAAAAGCCGGGCATGACGGATCATGCCTGGCTTTTATAACGAGTTGGGAATCTCATCATCGTTTCATCCAGACTTCTTTGCGTCCGTTAACATTTCAGACAGATTCCTGTCGGGCAGGCTGATGGTTCTCCCATTCAGATAGTTCAGGACGGATGCATCGCGGGCGAAGCAGAAATGGATACCGGTGCTCCATAGCAGTTGTTTTTTTATGCCATATTTCCGGTTCAAGGTATTCAACCCGTATTTTCCATCCCCCAAAACCGGAAATCCCAAAAAGGCGAGATGCGCTCTTATCTGGTGTGTACGTCCTGTCACCAGTTCCACCTCCAGAAGGGTTAATTCCCCCTTGGTCTCCAGTACCCGGTAATTTGTCTGAATGGGCAGACTGCCCCGAACCTTTCGGTCGTATATTTTCACCTGGCTGCTTTCAGATTCCTTTACAAGATAAGCCTTCAACTGGGCATATGGCTTATCGGGGCATCCATAGACAACACACCGGTAAGATTTGCATATTTCATGATCTTTAAACTTTTTCAAGAGAATATCCAGTGCTGTATGGTTCTTCGCCAGCAATAACAGCCCTCCGGTGTTCCGGTCAAGCCGGTGGCACAGGGCGGGAAAGCCATCGTCCAGGGTTCCCGTATAAACTGCCTGCAGAGCCTTTTCAACAGAAGGGCCGTTTTCATCCTGCACCGGTAAACCCTGTGGTTTATTAATGATGAGAATATTTGCATCTTCAAAAACGTTGGGGATATTCGGTGCCTGATCAGGGGAGATGAGAAACTCTTCAGACAAATACAGCTCAACCCTGTCTCCCGCCGAAAGGATATGGTTCTCCTTAACGCGGATGCCATTGACCTTTACATCCCGTTTGCGGAAGGTTTTTGCAAGCAGGGGAAAAGGCAGCTTCGGCAGTTCGCTTTGTAAATACCGGTCCGCTCTTTTACCATTCTCCTTTTCACCGACAATAAAAACCCGCATATATAACCTCCGTATGGCGGATGCATCATTTATAACATTACACCAATACGGGCATTTTCTCAAGGATGCAGCACTGGATTCATATCCATCAGTATACGCAGTATCTTCTGAATTGGTTTACAGAACTTCAGAAAAAATAAGAATCATCTATAACATCCGGAGAAAGCCTTTGTGTACTGTGCTTGAATGATTCGCAAAAAAAAAACAGGGGTTAAAACCCCTGCAGCATTTAGAATTTCCCTCTGCTCATATGTCCTGCAAGCTCGGCTTTCGAGCGCTGTTTGATGACCCAGGCCTCTTCTTTGGCCTTCTGAAAGACCGATACGCAGGGCGGATCAAGATTCAGCTGAATTCCCTCCTCGCAAAGAGCGGCAATTTTCATACCGAGCCGAATTAATTCGACATGGATATCATTGGTGCGGTCTGAAGCGTATATTTTCTTCGCCGCTTCCTCACTCAGCTCTTCGAATTTGTCCTTTGGAGCGCCGCATTTCGGGCAATAATCCGGTGCGTCATCCCCTTCGTGAACATAACCGCAAACAGCGCATTTGAATAATTTCTTCATATGGGAAAACCTCCTCGTGCATACTATTTCTGTTTATTTACCCAATTTCATTATTTCCAAACAAAAGCGGCTGCAAACAAATACAGCCGGTATTAAAAAATGTTTTAGCGCAACGTTCAAGGCTAGTTCTTCGGTGCGATATGTGTAATTTCAGGAAGTGCCTTGTAACTGGTTGTGTGCAGTTTGTAGCTGGAGATTACTTCCTTTCCCCGCTTCAGAGTATAGAAGGTGTCAACGACTGCACCGTCAGTTCCGGGCTGAACCACAACGCTGCTTCCTTTTGAAAGGCTTTTGTCTTCAACGGTCTTCTTTTCGAAGGGGATGGTCTTCAGAACTGAAGACTGGATAACAACCTCCAGATCAGGATCCTCATCGGTACCCTTCAGTGAAACAACCACCTGGTCCTTCAAAACCTTTCCGTCGATTTTAATGGGCCAGTTAGTCGTATTTGTAAACTTTAAGTCTTCAATGCCGTAGGATACGGCCGAATCCCTTCCCAAAGGAACATAAGCGACGGTAAAGAAATGAGGATTTCGCTCGTCAACTTTCAGGTTGGCCTGCAGACAGGCATTATAAAGGGTGGTGGAAGCCTGGCAAATGCCGCCGCCAACCCCCATCGATATTCCGTTGATGCTATATACGATTGCCTTCTGGTATCCTTTTTGCGTCGTACGTTTACCGACAACGTTATTAAAGGAAAAGGTTTCACCCGGTAAAAGAATGGTTCCATCAAAGGCTTCCACGGCGAGACGGATATTTACTGCCCGGGCCTTGTCATTATCGGTTTTCAGCGGAAAGGTTGTCTGATAGGTTGAAAGCTCATCCCGAAACAGCGATTCCTCAATCATTTTTGCCGTTCTCTGCGGTTGTATGTATTCAACAGGAAGCTTCAGCTCATAAGGGTATTTCCCGGACTTTGCCTCCAGCTCTGCCACCGAGGATAAGAAAGCAGCCTTGTCCAATTTTCTTCCCGGTATTTCGGGAATGATTTTGATCTCGCCGTCGCTCAGCTCGAAGGATGCATCTTTTCCTTCCTGAAAGATCTGACTGTAAAAAGAATCAACATCGACCCTCTCAGGGAGAACTTCCTCTACCGGAACAATTACAATTCCGGACTTTAATTGTTTTACCTGTTCGGCAATGCGTTCTTTCAGTTTCTCCCGGTCTACAGCATAACCGGCCGGACCCGACTGGAGGAAAACGCCGTCATCCAGCAGCAGCAGGGACGGAGAACCTGCGGGTACATAAGTCTTACTATATACATCCTCGACCAGCTTGTTTACAGCAGTTGCATCCAGAGATACTTCGGTTTCGAGATAAATATGCTCTTTATGCAGCCGATAGATTTCAGTCAGTCTCTGAAAGATGTTTCCCTGTCTTCCGGAATCAAGAATCCGCTTCAAAGTGGCCTGATTGTTAACCTGAACGTTCAAATCCCCGAATGTGACCACCGATGGATAGCTTTTATGAAAAATGTTCAACTCCAGGGAAGCGAGACTTCCTTCGTATTTTTTTTGGAGATAGTCCTTCAGATCCTCCGTTTTCATGCCCCCAAGATGCACGCCATCGAGGTATACCCCACTGTACACGTTTGGGTTGTTCAGTATTTTGGCTGAAAGAAAAATCGCCCCGGACAGTAAAACCGCAAAAATAATGATACCGACAAGCAGTAATTTCTTTTGGTTATTGAATAGTTTAAAGCCCTTTATACGCATGATAAACGAATCCCCCCATTAATTTCAAGAAAAAAACAAAAACAAATATGCTGCCGGGGATGGAACAAAGAACTGTATGGAACCCTTGTGCAAGAGTGCAGAACCTCAGCAAAGAAGAATTCCCCGGGAGCCCCTCGGATTGAACTAAAATGTCCTAATGGTTTTATCGGCAGGTTTCAATAAAACCGAAACAAGAAATATGTATTTCTATTATACGAAGAAGAGGTGCGGTTGTAAACGATCACTTCTGCTGCAATAAGAACCTTGTAGCGGTGTAATGCAATTGCAGGTAATTGCTTCTGTTGCTATAATAAAGGCAGTGCTTCAAACGGAAGGATAAACCGGGTGTATCGCTTCTAACCCGAAGGCGCTGAAATGTCGATAATATTGTTGATACTGCGAGGTTTTACATACTCAAAGCCTATAGCAGCTTTCAGAAAATGGGATGAAACCGGGTACGCTTCTACAGCCTTCCCACACTGGAGGATAAAAAATGCTGTTCATACGGCGAAAACAGAAACTTGATTTTAGTATTGCTACGCTGAAAAAGAACGATATCGTCATTTTGACCCTGGATGAGCGTTGGAACAAGCTTTTCAAAATCATTCCCATCAACGGCGAACTGAAAAGGCAGCAGGATTTCCTGAACAAACTGCTGGGGAAGGAAGCCGGCCTCTATCAGGAGCAAAAGAGCATTGAACCCGAGAAGATTAAATGCATGAACCGCATTATGACGCTGACCGGAGAGGCTTTCGACAAAAACAACGAGGAAGCAAAAAAATCCCTGGCAGAATCAAAGCAAAAAATTGAGGCCCTGAACAAAAGGGCCCAGGAGATAGAAAACGAGATATACCAGATGAAGGATAAAATTCGCGGAGCCAATTTCAAGCTCCTGGAAGAGACTGTCCGGTATACTTATGGTGTGATGGCCGAATCCCGGGAAAAGCAGAAGAAACTGGACCGTGAACTGGAACAGGTGAAGAAAAGGCTGAAGGATTTACAGGTAAAACGACAAAACCTGTCCACCGACTGGACAGAGGTGTATTCCTTTTTTCACACCCTTCTGGGCTCGGATGAATTGACCAAACTGGATCAGCTGTTTCTAAAGCCGGAGGAGAAGAAAGATGAAACTGGCAACCCCCCATCAGATGAAAAAAATGGATGAAAACGCGACAGCATGTTTTGGGATTCCAGGCATTCTGCTGATGGAGAACGCAGCCCTGCAGGTTGCGGAAAAAGCTTGCGAAATGCTGTCTTCGGATAAAACGAAGAGGATTGTTGCCGTCACCGGGAAGGGAAATAACGGGGGAGACGGCTTTGCAGCTGTTCGGCATCTGCACCGCTGGGGTTACCCGGTTTCGGTGATTTCCCTTGTTCCCCCCGGGTGTGTTACCGGCGACGCCCTGACATACCTGAACATTCTTGAGAACATAGGAATTGAAGTATCCTATATTGATGATGAAAGCTTTTTGCGCGAGGCCCTGCTGATTCTGTCCGATCCGGATCTGATCCTGGACGGGATATTCGGCACGGGAATCCATGGCGAGGTAACCGGTATTTTTGCCGCTGCCATTCGGGCCATCAACGACAGCGCTGCGAAGGTTCTGTCCATTGACATTCCTTCGGGAATAAACGGCAGAACGGGTCAGGTATGCGGCACCGCCGTTAAGGCCGACGAAACAGTCACCTTTTCACTGCCAAAGCCCGGGCTTTGGCAGTATCCGGGAAGATTCCACGCAGGAAAGATCACTGTGACGGATATTGGGATACCTTCAGGTGCAACAGACGAGGCAGATCTTGCGGGAGAATTGCTTGAGGCTGAATCCATAGCCGGGTTTCTGCCCGAACGGGCGAGAGACGGCCATAAGAGAACCTTTGGCAAGGTACTGATCATCACAGGTTCCACCGGCATGACCGGTGCCGGCACACTGACAGCAAAAGCGGCCTTTAAAACCGGCAGCGGGCTGGTATACCTTGCAGTGCCAGGTTCATTGTCAACTGTTTACGGCATTACCATTCCCGAGGCCATTGTTGTCCCTCAGGCCGATAAGGATGGGCTGATCGCAGAGGGAAACCTCGAAGGGCTTCTGAAACTGGCCGCAAACATGGACGTGACAGTCATTGGCCCCGGTCTGACAGCGAAACCCACAGTGGCTGAATGGGTGGATTCATTTGTTGAAAACTGCAGCGTACCGATGGTCATCGATGCCGATGCATTGAACGTACTGAACCCACAGACGCTCCTTAAAGCGAAGGCTCCAGTGGTGATCACCCCGCATCCCGGTGAATTTGCCAGGCTGACCGGAAGAACCGTGGAAGAAATCCAGAAGGATCGGGTGGAGAACGCACTTCAATTCAGCAGAGAGTATCATACAACCGTTGCCTTGAAAGGGGCAGGCACAGTCATTGCCTGCCCGGACGGAAACTATAAAATCAATACTTCAGGTCATTCCTGCCTGGCTGTCGCCGGATCAGGCGATGTGCTGGCAGGCATCACCGGATCTCTGATCGGACAGGGCATACCGCATCAGCAGGCCCTTGCCCTTGCGGTTTTCATTCATGGCCGTTGTGGTGAAGCCCTGGCAGGCGAAAGCGATCTGTCAGGCTTTACGGCAGGAGAACTGACAAACGTAATCCCCTCGGTGATGTCTGACCTGAGGCGGGCTTCACGGGCAGAACTGCCGAAACATCCCGGGTAAAACCGGGCAGGCAGAAATAGTTGCCCTTGAAATCCGCATGGGAACCAAAAAGGCGTGAAGAAGGGAAGGATAACCTTTGAATACAGGATTGAACAGGACATGGGCCGAGATCAATCTGGATCATATCGCGCACAATGTCCGTGAAATTGCCGGGCGAGTGGGGAAAATGACCGAAATTATGGCAGTTGTGAAAGCCGACGCCTATGGACACGGCGTTTTTGAAACCGTTCCTACACTGCTGGAAAGCGGTGCCAGCCGGCTTGCCGTATCCATGCTCGATGAGGCCATTCAGCTGAGAGATATCGGCGTCAGGGTGCCCATTCTCGTTTTAAGCTACACCGATCCGGCGCGTGCGGAAGAAATCATAGAATACGGCATAACCCAGACCGTTTTCAGCCATGATTTGGCGCAGGCACTTTCTAAGGCTGCCGTAAAGCTTGGCAAACAGGCGAGAATCCATATCAAGATCGATACCGGGATGACCCGGGTGGGTTTTTCGCCCGGATACAGCGCTATCAAGGATGTCGTTGCCATCAATAAACTGCCCGGAATTGTCATCGAAGGCCTTTTCAGCCATTTTGCGTCTGCCGATGAAGCTGAGCGGGACTATACGCTGCTTCAGTATGAAAGGTTTGAAAGTATCGTTCAGGAACTGAACCGGATTGGGATCCTCATTCCGGTGAAGCATATTGGAAACAGCGGCGCAGTACTGCAGTACCCAACCCTCGATCTGGACATGGTTCGGCCTGGAATCATCCTGTATGGGTTGTACCCTTCGGACGAGGTGGACAAAAAAGTCATTGACCTGAAACCGGCCATGTCGCTTAAGGCCAGAGTGGTAATGGTCAGGGAGGTTGAACCGGAGACTCCGGTCAGCTATGGAAGAACCTACGTTACGAAAAGAAAAAGCCGGGTGGCCACCCTTCCCATCGGATATGCCGACGGTTACAGCAGACTTCTTTCAAACACCGGCCGTGTGCTGATTCACGGTGAGTATGCCCCTGTTATCGGCCGCATCTGCATGGATCAATGCATGGT
>JAEZBW010000635.1 GCA_023426765.1 Bacillota bacterium | reverse complement strand
GTCTACATCCCAAAGATACACGATATCTCTGAAAATTCTGATTATTAATGAAAACTATGCGTTTTGATTTTTCACCGGCTTAAGTAATAATATGAATACAATCGCCACAATTGCCGCAGCTGAAGCGATTACGAAAGCCGGGAACATCAGGTTGATATCCGCAGCCGCGATATTTTTATAATACCCTGCAATATAGGACGAAACCACAGCGCCAATACCAAACCCAACCAGCACAATCCCATAATTGGTTGCATTGTATTTCGCACCAAACAGGTCTGCGGTAAAGGCGGGAAATGTACTTAAGAAACCGCCGTATGCAAAACCGATGCATCCGATCAATACAAAGATCATGTATCCGCGGGCAATATTCACACAAAGAGACAGAATAGCGGTTAAGCAGAGGAGCAGCACAATGGTTTTCTTTCTGCCCAGCTTATCCGATACAATCCCCCAGAAAAGCCTGCCGAAGGAATTGAAGATGCTGATTGCAAGCACCCCTACCGTTGCAGTTTTCGCAAGGTCACGCGCTACAGCAATTGGTTTCGCAAAACCAATCATCATTAATCCACCCATGCAGGCGAGCATCAGAGAAAACGTCAATAAGTACAATTGAGGGGTTTTTAATGCCTGTGATGGCATCATGTTGATTGCAGCAGCTCCTGAAGCAGTATTTTTCGGTGTCCAGCCTGCCGGGGCAAAATCTGAAGGCGGATTTTTAATAAACCAGCCACCTACCGTACAAACAATTAAAAATATAAGAGCCAGTATTTTAAAGGAAACCAATTCTCCCTTTCCGGCAACGCCGTTCCCAAAGGTGCGAATGACGGACTCCACGATTGGCGTAAAAACAACCCCGCCAAAACCAAGCGCAGAAACAATAACACCCGTTATAAGGCCTCTCTTGTCCGGATACCATTTTTGAGCACAGGCAATGGTTGTGGAATAAATAAAGCCCATCCCAAGACCACCCAATACACCATAGGTAAGCCATAAAAGCCATGGTGCTGATGGGGTTGCAAAAGATGCAAGGAAAAAGCCAAGAGCCAGAACCAACCCCCCGATGATGACCGTTAACCGGGGTCCTATCTTATCCTGCATTTTCCCGCCTATTGTACTCCCAATACTTAAAACTGCCAGCAAAATAGAAAAGGTTAATGCTGCGTTGGCATTGTTGCCGCCGAACAGGCTTTCAGCAATGCCCGCCTGAAAGACACTCCAGATGTAGGCAGTTCCAAGGCATAGCTGGATCGCGATTGCGGCGATGATAGGTACGATGCGAAACGAGTACTGTTGTTTCATTCTTTTCTCTCCTTTTTTTATTCCGGAAGGTTTGGATGGATCCATAACCTTCAAATTTGATTTATGTCATATCAGCATTTTGTAAGAAAACACACCAATCAGCGGCTAAAAATTCCTAACACAAAGAAACCATCCGTCCCTTATTCATATGATCATGCTGATTAGCAAATGTTTTTTTGTTAATCAGCCGTATACGAATGGGCGTATCAGCTTCACCGTTACCGTATCACAGGGTCTTTGTCAGGCAAGTGCCTGCCAACACAGGTTAATAGATTATGGTTATCATTACATTACAGAGGTGGAGAGCTAAACTCGCCTTGCTGTCATAGATTGATGAGGTGCGGTTGTGTATAACCGCATAATTGAATTGTATTATTTATACCATATATTTTTTTCATCGACAATCTGGGTTTTTACTGTTTTTAACCTTTTTTTGTTTCATACGTTACGGTTGTATACCTTGTTGACACATGGTTACAAACCGCACACCGATGAATGAATCCTTATACTCATGGCGGAAGCGGCAATATCAAAACAGCGAAAGCAACTGCTTGCACATTTGCTTTCGCTGCTATAAAAGTCGAGTCCTGCTTAGGTAAAGTCCTTTAGCTGGATATCCAATGCTTTCACAGAAATTTGTAATTCATATACCAAAAGGCCCAACGATATCAGCAGAAAAACGAGGCTCAGACCAAACACGATATCGGCTGCAAGGAACATTCGGGCAAAGATGAGGAACATGCAGGTTACACAGAAGAAAAAACTGAGTGCTCCAAAAACCTGCATGGATTTGATGATTTTTATCCTTTTTCTCAGGTTATCGATCTGCCCTTTTAAGGTTTCATCCGGATTGTCCTTATACCGCGCATAAAGATCCCGAATCAGCTGTGCCAAAACAATAAACCGATTGGTATATGCAAGCATCAAAAGCGAAATCGCCGGAAACAACAAAGCCGGAGTTGTAAGCGTAAGTTCCATGAACATCCTCCCTTTCCATGTGGCTTATGTTATATATATCCGCATGTGTAGATTACAAACATGGACAGCAGTTATACACCTTCCGGATTTCATCAGGGCTTTATGATTCGGTTATCGCAGATGTATTGGAGGATTGTCTATAGAATAAAGCCGTCGCCAGTAAACCCAGCAGTAACAACGTAATACTCAGTACAAACGGCAGCAGCCTGGAAATATTGCTCAGTAATCCACCTATGTACCCAAAGGGCACGCTCACCAGCATCACGGTCGTCTGTAGTAAAGCCATAATACCCGAGCGTTCAGCCGGGTCTACATGAATAGCAACCAGAGACTCCCGAAGCATACCTAAAACAGCCACACCCAGCGCTTCAAAAACCAGGGAAACCGATAAGATGACATATCCCAACACACTGGTGTTTGTAATTGAGATCAGCAGGAGACAACTGATGATGGAACTGATAAACCCTCCATATAATGGCCATTTCAGCTTAGACTGCTTAATTCGCGATATAACCGTAAAGAAAAGTAAAATGGAGAGGATGCTTCGTGCCATCGGGAAGATGGGCAGCAGCGTATCCGGCACACCGATGCGGCGGGACGCAATGATCTGCCAGAAGGTCATTCCGAGCATGGCTACAATCTCTACGAGGATGCTGATGATGATTGCAAATTTTGTACCCCGGGAGGTGCGTATCTTTTGGAATGCGCTTTTATAACCGGACAGCATTTCACGCCATGACATGTCCCGGGTTGCCTCACGCCGGATGACACCAACGCTGGTTTCGGTTGAGAATTTATACAGGATTAGCAGCTTTGCAGTCATAATAATAAATGCATTGATATAGAGGATACGGATAGCCGGCGCAAGGGTCAGTTTTGCCACCAGGATTGAGGATATTGGTGCAAACAGCGCGGAAAGGTTAGCGGAAATCATCACCCAGGAATAGATATGGGTGATTTTATCCTTCGGAGCATCCTCCACCAGCAAACAATCCCAGGATACGGTTGGAACCTTCATCATACCGTTCAGTAATGCGGCCACAACAAAGAACCAAAAACCCTGACTGAACGCCCATATCAGACAGGGAACGCTCCAGGCCAGAAAATCAAATATCACCGTGCTTTTCCTGCGCCCCAGTTTGTCGACAATAGCACCGGATAAAAATGCGAAGATCATCTGAGAAAACATATAAATGGAAGAGACTATCCCCACCTGAACATCATTCATGCCGAAAGTAAGCATGTATACGGTAGCATAAGGCAGACACAGGTTCATGGAGAGACCCCACATCGGTTCCGTATAAACACAGGCACGGGGGTTGCCGCGAAGTTCAAAAAGGGAGCGTAGTAATGGATGCTTTAGCAGTATATTTTTCATTTGAATACCTTCCATGGTGTTTTAAATCTTTGTGTGCAAGGAATAGTTAATTGTCACCATTCTAACCAAAATTTTGTCATCATAAATACATCGAAAACAAGTCCTCTGTATTTTACATAACACATCAACTATAACACAGTTCCAAGTAAAACGGAACGTAGAATTAAAACGTTTGCAAAGCAGAGCTTGTTTATCATCCCGTTGTTTTTGTTGTTTTTTTGGATATAACCCGAATAAGGATCACCATCACCCCAGCGACCACTACCACCAATATTGCTATCGGAATAAGCATGTTGTTCTTTTCAGATTGGGGTGTAATGATCACTTCAGGTTCCTGAGGCATAACAGCACCTGCCAATACCTCTTCATCCACAGGGATCCTGTCATTTCCCGGATCACTTATGCATAACCACCCGTCCTGGGCCCGGAAGTAGATCACATAACCCCATTGCCTTCCATCCTTGTCCGTAAAAGAGGACACGGTACTGATAGTTTCGCCAACGCCGACAGAACCGCCGCCACCGAGTTCCCCCGAACCCGGAAACGTATACAAATAGATCCTTTCAATACCTTCGGGGACTGTAAAATCCTGATCACTATTTTGGATTACATCTCTGTACTTGTCAAAAAAGCTTTTCGTTTTAGGATCGATAACTAAATTCGCCATCGGTACCCAACCACTCTTGTCGCCTCTTGAGAGAAGACCCCACTCCTGCCCAAGCTTATCTATGTATGTATACCCAACGAAAACTTTGCGGCCATTGACAATTGTATCGATCACTCTGTCTGACACAGGACTTTCCCAAACTTTCACACTTCCTCCGGGACCGTTCGCGATTCGTTCCAAATTATCAACATAGTTACACTCATTCTGATGCTTTTTGAAAAAGTCAGACTGCGGTTCCCAGACAACATCTGCAAAGGCTGTCAGACAACTTTGCGAAACTAACATCATGAATATGAAAAGTCCGAATACCAGCCTGCTCGTTAAATTTTTCTTCATAAATCCATACCTCTTTCAATGTTCATATTTCGACCCACACATAGGCTCTAATCACTGCATTTTGGATATAAATCCCGATTCCAGCTATGATATTTCATGCTGATCTGTTCGTCTGTAAGGCAAAAGTAATCATGGTAAATCTCCTCAACCTGGAAATGGCTATAGTCATCCCATGTTACATCCACATGGCGGTATTTACCATCCACTTTTACAATATTCCAATCATGATTGACATCACTGCCGGTGTCATTAACCGTGCCAACCACGAAGAAGCATTCAATGTCCAGGTAATCCATGAACAATTGAAAGGTTGATGCATAACCTGCGCAGATGCCCCTGCCATAAACCAATACCCCGTAAGGCCTCGCGGGTAAGTAATCATTGTTTACCAGAGACTCCATATCATATTTCGTATGGGAAACAATGTAGTCATGAATTGCGAGAACTTTTTCATAATCCGTCATTCCCGGCCAGATGGATATGGCTACAGCTTCACGCACCTTGTCGGCAATGGCTTGTTGTTCGTTAATGTCAAAATCCTTGTACGATAAATTGTCATATAATTCTCTGATGCAGTTATAATCGGTAATTTTTATCGCACCATACAAAGACAGCTCCTTCAGGTTTTTCAGGTTCGAAAGTACTGAGATGTCCTTAACAGGATTGTTGCGTATACTTAAACTGAACAGGTTTTCCAGCTCCTTTAGCGCACTGATATCTGCGATTTCGTTGTCGCTTATGTTAATATATTCAAGCTTGTGTAAAGCGCTTAACGGCTGAATATTCTTAAGCTGATTGTGTGATATATCGAGATTTTTAAGAGAAACCAAATTTTTCAGCGGGCTGATGTCAATAATGCAGTTATTTCTTATCTCAATGGATTCTATATCTTTCAGCATTCCAAGAGCACTGATGTCGCTGATGTTATTCTGGTTTAACTGTACTGCTTTCAGTTTTTCCAGCTTACCCAGAGAGCTTATATCACTTATCTCATTGTCGTTTAAGTAAAGATACAGCAAGCCGCTGAACCATTTCAAATCACTGATGTCATTGATGTTCTTGTTATCAAGGGTTAAAGCGGAAATGCTCTCCAGATCCGACGGATATAGTTCGCCGCTTGCCTTCTTGCATAATCTTCTTGCCTCAGCTTCTATAACCGGATTGGAGAAGCGTATCGAAACCGAATTTGGTGCGGGGTTCGAAGCCACACTGGAATCACTTTGCTTTCCATCATCTTTAAATGCAACAGCCATGGGCTTTTTACTGTTCTTCCAAAACCATGTGCTTCCATCCTCTTTAATTGCAAGGTTTATGCTGCTGCCCGAATGGATTGCACCTGAATATCCTTCCAGTATTTTTTGCGGTGTGGAAATCTGCTCGACAGACCTGTTCACACCAAACTGGCTGTAATTATTCCAGCCACAAGCCCACAGGCTGCCATCGGATTTTATCGCAAGGCTGCACTCCTGACTGGCTGATATTGCCTTCACAGTATCCATGATTCTCACCGGAGTTGTCTTATTTTCGTAAGTACCGTCGCCCACTTGTCCGAAGGCATTCCAACCCCAGGCCCACAGACTTCCGTCAACTTTAATAGCCAAGCCATGCGAACTGCCGGCGGAAAAGGCTTTTACTCCATCCATAACTTTTTCCGGGGTGCTAACAAACCAATCATTTTTTCCTGTTCCAAGCTGACTGCGGGTATTATTGCCCCATGCCCATAAACTCCCGTCTTTCTTCAGGGCCAAGTTGAAATGACTGCCGGAATCCGCAGAAACAACATTCTCCAATACTTTTACAGGGGTGCTTTTTGATATCTTTGTGCCATCGCCCAACTCTGAATTTCCGTTCTCTCCCCATGCCCAAAGGCTGCCATCATTCTTAATGGCAAGGCTATAGCTGTCACCGGCCGATACGGCTTTGACATCATCCATTAACTTAACAGGCAGAATGCTCGGATTCGTTGTTCCGTCTCCCAGCTGGCCGTGTTCATTATCGCCCCAGACCCAAAGAGTGCCGTCTTTTTTTACGGCAAGGCTGTGGATCCATCCGGCTGAAGCAGTTTTAACATTATCCATTATTTTCACTGGACTATTCCGATCGATGTATGTGCCGTCACCAAGCTCTCCATGGCTGTTTGTTCCCCATGCCCAAAGGCTTCCGTCCGAAGTTATTACCAGGCAATGGTTCCCTTCCGCATGAATTGAAGCTTCTATGGCTTTTAAGGTGTTTGCTTCTTCCTTTGCTTTCGCCGCTGGCGTTGGTGAAGGTAAGGATTTTACTGCAGGAGTGGGAGTTATTTTTTGAGATGAAACCGGAGTGGGCGAAAAGCCTGGTGTTGAGGTAGGTGCTGATGTCGGTGGAGGGGTTGGGGATGGCATCAACGATGGTACAGTTGTTGGTTTTGCAGTTACAAAAGCATCCTGTTCCGTGGTTTGGGCAGATATATCTGCCGGTGCTGCGATTGGTTCTTGAATGAGTGTCGAAGTAAGAACAGGTGCGGACGATATCGCAGGTGTTGGGCTAAGATCAGCTACCAAGCCAGTCGTTGGGACAAGTACCTCAGTGACGGTCGGTGTTGCATCCGGTGTTACTGCTGTTACAGGTGAGGATACTGTTCCTTCCTGAGATAGAACTAACGTGCTGCTATATTTTTGATCTTCGGCATCTTTATTGGCTTCTGCTGGGTGTAAACCTCTTGATATGGCGAAATATGCAAAGACACAGATTAAGATAGCAGCTATGATGATAATAATAATGCTACTCTTCTTCATGGAAGTGCTCTCCTATTATCGTAGAACGAAATTCTTAGCTTTACATAACCTAGTAGCATTATACAGTAAGCAACCAATGATTTCAATTCAGCATGAAAATTTTGTAATGCTGATACAAGATACAAGAACTGATGTAAGACAAATAACTTATGAGTCTTTAGTTGTATATCATCGTAACAGGAAGCTGTTCACCATTCCAACAACCACCACTCCTGCAATATAAATTGCACATGCACTGCAGATAAAGCCTGGAAGAAAAATGAGAACGATGTTCCGCTTTTTATGGGAACTGTTTTTTATCTCATTGAACTTATATACGGCCATGCACGCCAATAGCATGGGTATTGACCCAAAAGCAAGCCAAATAAAAGCTTGCTCTTTCCATGTAAGCGGCAGCATTGCATCAGGGTTTACCGGATGGGCAGAACCGAAAAGTGCGATACAGCCAAGGCTGACAGCGATGACCACGCCTAAGCCGTAGACTATGTCGCTGATTATTCTTGCCGTTTTATTCATCTTCTTTTATCCCCTCCCGGTATTCCAAAATATCTCCAGGCTGGCAGTCGAGGGCTTCGCACAGTTTTTCAAGCGTTGACATTTTAAGCGCTTTAACCTTGCCAGTCTTAATCATCGACACATTGGCCATTGTGAAACCAACACGCTCTGCAAGCTCTGTAACGCTCATCTTACGCTTCGCAAGCATAACATCCACGTTTATGATGATCATAGCGTCCCCTCGCTTTCCTCCTGAAGGACGGCGGCTTTCGTCAGGTAACGGGATAGAACCGCCGCCAACAGGGCGAGTGCAACAGCAAAGATATCTCCTATAACAGACAGGAGAAGAATGCCCGGATGGCTCATATTAAATAAAAGCAATATAACATTGCCAATGAACAGAAACGCTGCATCGCATAGAAACAGTAAAGCCCCTGTCTTAACCCATTTTGCTGTTAAAATGGTAAACACCGTATCCTTCGTTACCGCACCTGAAACTTTCCATACAAAAACGAGTACGGCAAAGCAGGGCAGAGCGACCAGCCATGCGAATACTAACCACGGCCAAAACCAACCACCGAATTCAGGATTTGCATTAATAATACTCCAGCCCCAGGATGGGATGACATAGCTGCAGAGAAACAGACCGCTTATAGCAGCGGCAATTACCGAAATGCGTATAAGGCTCCCCAATGATTTCGATGTCATAAGTAGACTCCCCTCTAACTTAACTGTCATTAAGTATATCATAGGTATGACAAAATACACAATAACTTTTTATTGTGTTACGGTAAATATTTATTGGCTTTAGGCGGTGAAATGAATTCCTTGGATTAGCATCCAGGAGTTTGTTCAGGACGTGGGGATGGAACGAGGGGAAGGGTTTCTTGTCCCTGATCAAGGGACAAGATTCCTGTCCCCCGTCCTGCCTGAAAGAGATAGACCACAATGTTGGCACGAAGCGCTTCCTGTTTTGGATTAAAGTCCGTTTGGGCAGCACTAAAAAGGCCATGGGTGTCTGCCCAGGCCACCGCATCGGTGTAGTAATGCTCACCGAGGCCTGCCGCCAGCTCACTGCGTCCCGCTGCATCGGGACGGTTTTTAGAACGCCACAAGAAGGTGATGATCTGTGCTTCAGTGCATACAGCATCCGGGCTGAATGCTGTTTCCGAGGTTCCGGTAGTGACGCCCCTCTCTACTGCCCAGAGGACTGCTTTGTAAAAATAATCAGTTTCAGCCACGTCGGAAAAGGGATTTTTTATAATCCGTGGTTCCGGGCAGCCCGAAGCCCGCCAGAGGAAGGCAACTGTCTGGGCGCGGGTGCAGCTTATATCGGGTGAAAAGGTGGATGCGGTGGTACCACCGGTGATGCCGTTTTTCAGTGCCCATTCCACTGCGTCCCGGTAATAGGCGTCCTGTGCCACATCGGTGAAGGGCAGCGGTTTTCCCTGGTCGGCTTGTAATTGTGCCATCGCTGCCTGCAGATCCACAATACCCCAGCCGGAATCCTCATCATAACCGTCGAAGCAAATGTCTCTGGCGGTATTGCATAATAGCTGCCGCAGCTGATGAGGTGTCAGGGTGGGATCAGCGTTCAGCAGAGCCGCTGCTGCAGCAGTAACCCAGGCTGTGGAAAAGCTGGTGCCGTTAACTTTCACAGCTTCTCCTTTGAGATTGGCGGTTGAGAGCTCGATGCCGTGTGCCAGCAGATCCACACCGCTGTGGCGGTTGGAAAACAGAGCGGGACCATTCTCTGTTATATTGACCGTTCCCACACAGAGAACGGTGGAAAAAGTGCCTGGGAAATAGGCCGTGCCGTCACCATCGTTCCCGGCGCAGGAAACCACCAGCACACCACGCTGCTCTGCCCAGGCCACCGCATCCCGGAGAGTGGGGGTATCAATCCTGGCCCCGGAGCTGATGTTAATGATACGGCAGCCGTAAATTTCCACCGCGTCCCGGATGATCTGCGCCAGCATGGGCAGGTCGCCTTTGACAGCGTTATCATCCTCGTTTTTACTGTAATAGACCAAAGGTACCAGTACCGCCTCCGGGTATAAGCCGGCAATGCCCGCTGCATCGCTGCCTGCGATGATGGCGGCTACGGCAGTGCCGTGGCCGATGGTATCCTCTGTATTGGTGTTCGACAGAATATAATTGCGTCCCTCATCCAGATTCTTTTCTGCAATAGCCTTAGTGGAAATTCCGGTATCAATAACAGCGATCCGGACCGTTTCCCCTTCCGCTGCCAGGGCGGCAGGGCAGAGGACAAATATCATGGTAAGGACAAGTAGAATACAGCATAAACGTCTTTTCAAACGGATCACCTCATGTAATTCGTACCACAGAATCATAATTGTCAAACCTTACCCGGAACCACGGAAAAGTGCTCTTTTATGATCATGGATGACGAAGTAGTATGGTTCTGGAGCATAGGTACACATATTCAAGTGACTTTTCTGTAATGTTCCCCTGACACAAACGGCGGGCAAACGCCCGCCGTTGTGGTTAAGGTTTTATCAGGGTTGAGGCTCTACTTTTATGCGCTTATAATTCGGGAGGTTCGCTGGTATGTATTCACCCAGCAACCCATCGATATCGGTACTTGCTGTGATATTCAACTCATCGGCTACAGTGAAGGTTCCTCCTAAGTCTATGGCTTTGTCCTCACCCACGGCGATAACAGTACCTCCGTTTACGGTAATCGTGCTGCTGTCAATGCCGTAGCTCATGTAGCCGGTTGCCTTCTCCGCAGTAGCAGTGACCGTTCCGCCGTTAATGATAATCTTGCTGCTCTCAAGGCCACGGCTATAGCCAGCGGTTGCCTCCCCGGCGGTGGCTGTAACCGTCCCACCATTGATGGTAATACCGCTGCTGGCATAGATGCCGCTGACACCTTGTGCTGTTCGGCCGACAGCGGTAACCGTACCATTTTCAATGATCAACTGACCACCCACACTGATACCGTGGCTGGTATAACCCGTGCCGCCGGTGACAGTGAGAGCTCCTGTACCTGTGATGGTCAAGTTCCCGCTAGACATATAGATGCCACAGTTCCAGGAACTACTTGATAACTGGTTGATGATTGTATTCGTGGTGCCCGCTGCTAATTCAATGGTGAGATTGCCACTGGCATAAATCGCTGCTGGGTTGTAGCTGCTGCCTACCACAGGATCACTGCTGTCATATACCAGGTTGATGCCATTCAGTATCAGGGTTTGGTTATACGAATCATATTGTACCGTTCCATCGCCAAGCACATTCCCTTCATTGAGATTGGTCACCTGTATGCCGTCAACCCAAATTTGGTAACTGGTGCTTGCAGCCTGATTCCACTGGGCGTAAAGGGTTACGGTTCCGCCCGCTTCATCGGTCAGGTTTTTAACTGATGCACTGTTGGCATAGCTTGTACCGCTGCCGTCCTCCGCTGTGTTCCAGCCGGTAAAGGTATAGTTGGCTCTGGTAAACCCATTGGCGGTCAAGACTTGTGCCAAATCGTAGGTGAAGGTCTGGCTCTGCATGGAACCGCCGTCGCTGCCATTGCCATTGAATACCACGGTATAGGTGTTTGGTGTCCACTTAGCTGTTAATATAATGTCTTCAACAGGCATGGTTGTAAAGGTGTAATCCGCTCTATTCAACTGCCAGCCAGCGAAGGTATATCCTGCTTTGGTTGGTGCTGCAGGTGCCTTTACCTCAGTATCACAATCCTGCGTAATAGGTGCTACTGCACTGCCATCATTGCTGTTAAAGCTAATAGTATACTCCCTGGCATTCCATTCTGCATGGAGGGTCAGTGCCATATCGGGCATGGTGGCATTGTCCTCCAGCACTTCGGTCAGCTCTGCATCCGTATACCAACCGGCTAAGGTATATCCTGCACGGGTGGGTGTTTCAGGCTTCACGATAGGTGTACCGTACTTCACATTCCCCTGTGTATAGGTACCGGTTAACGCATTGCCGCCATTAGTGTTCCACGACAGGGTATGGCTGTTGCGGTCGTAATTGATCTCAACAATCGTGCTGCCGTCAGGCAGGATGAGCTTCTGTGTGAATGGCTGCACTGTGAAGCCGGTGTAAGTTCTGGCTGAAGCTTCAGTACTCTGTCCTGTGGCACCTGTCTTTCCTTCGGTTTGTTCCAACACATAAGCACCAGTCAGACTCTGCTTGTTGTGCTTCACGATATAGGGTGTATCTATTTTTTCTGTCCATAGTGCGGTGAAGGTCAGCGCATTTGCGGGCATTTTGTCCGGAATAGCCGCATTCCAGCCAGCGCAAGTATATCCTTGTTTAACAGGATTGGAGGGCTTTACGATGTCAAAGCCGTAAGGCACTTTTGCCGTAACATCATTGCTGCCGTTCCCATACACAAATTTTAAGTCGTATAAGTTACGGTCATAGTAAATCGCTACACGGGTGGAGCCGTCGGGTGTGATGGTCTGCTGCCTGATGGTCTGGGCTGTAAAACCAGCGTAGGATCTGGCCGCAGCTACAGTCTGGGCACCAACAATACCCGTCGGGGTCTTGTCGGTATCCACCAGCACATACTGACTGTCCAGGGCCTTTTGATAATGCTCCACAGTATAGTTCACACTGTTCGGCGTCCATTTGGCATACAAAGTGGTATTGCCCGCAGGCATGGTCGTGGCATTGAAAGAATTTGTCAAGGCCTGATTGGTGTACCAGCCGACAAAGTTGTATCCATGCCTGGTGGGAGGTGCGGGCATCCTGCTGCTGATGGTCGTTCCCGCAAGCAAACGGAGCATTGGAACAGTGGAACCGCCGTTTGTTTCAAATGCAATGGTACCGGCGTTTTTGTCATTGCTCCAGTTAAGTGTAATATTTCGACTGAGTACCTCATTTGAGCCGGACAAAGGAGCACCCTTCCAGGTGATCTTCATATTACTGCTTTGAGCCAGCTCTCCCGATGCAGTGTTGATTGTAATCTGATTGTTGACAGGGTTATAGGTAAAGTTTGGATTGGACATCACCACCACAAAACGCTCTTCGTCGTCTCCGTTGGGTGCTGTGTTACTGTCGAAGTTCTTGGTTTTGTTTTTCAAATCCTCCTCAATCTCTCCGGTCTTCAGATCCATCCAAATCATATCAAAGACGTTTTTGGGCAATGTGTAGGTATTGACGTTCAAAATGGCATAAGTCGGATCGTCCTCATAGGCAAAGTCATAGACGTTTTCCCGTTGTCCCGCCGACCAGAATGGCCACTCCTTGGAATAGAGGGTAGGTGCATAGGAGTATTTGCCGTTCAATGCCTCTGCAATGAATTTTACCTCCAGATAAGCACCTATTTCGATCAGAAGCGCACCGGAATAGCCACTCTCCTTTTGCCATACTCCATTTACCTTCCAATTCTCCAGATGGTAATAAAAGTAGCCCCACAGTCTGGCATAAACCCCTGCCTCTACCTGAATCCCGATACCAGCCAGCTTTGTGGAGAACAACCCTACCGTGATCTTGATCCGAATACCGGCCCGAATACCCATGGTACCCATGACATAGAAATCAAACTGATAACCATTGGCAGACAAATCGACGGTATTGCTTTCTCCCTTCTTGCTTAAGAGAGAGAGGGTGAAAGAGTGGCGCTTGTAATTCTCGTATTGGAAGGTCATACCGATAGCTACGTTCAAGTTGGCTGAAACCACGAAATCCACCTGCAGCCCGTATGCAAGGATATGGAGCGGATCCACTGCGCCATGCAGGTCCAGTACGGTGACCTTGACCAGGTCCACCCACTCCTCGTTGGCATCCTCCATAAACGCCGCGTACTTTTCGGCCAGACCGCCGCTGGCAGAGGCCTCTGCCTCAGGAATGATTCCCTCGGCTTCCTTTATCATTTTCTTGATGGACTCACTGAGGCTGAAGATTTTCTTGGCAGCAGCAGCTTCCTTGGCGCTGTTCGGCCAGGGCATACCCCAGGGTTCCTTGTCTTCTTTCAGCTTGGCGGTGGCTGTGATGCCCAGGCCTGTATATGTACCCATATCAAGGTTACCGGTCATGCGATAGTCTGCAATGTAAGGGAAGATCCATTTCCACTTCCAGACGGCGCCGCCGCTGACGTTGAAGCCAATGGTAAACTCCTGCTCGAAGAAAGCAGTCAGCTCCACTTCCATGATGTTATTATTACCTTTTTTCTGAATCTTGAATTTATAGTTCACCGCAACTTCCACGCGTAACCCGGTCCCAGCAACATTCTGAGCGAAGTGTGACAATCTGGGTGTAATGCTGACCGAGAATTTAGGCTTCTTACCATCCTGATCGTTGTCGATGATGTTGCCCATCAGAGCCAGATCCTGGGCACCAATCGGCGTGCCGTCCGCATAGGTGACGATGCAGTCGGTCAGGGTCAGATC
>JAEZBW010000604.1 GCA_023426765.1 Bacillota bacterium | reverse complement strand
GCGCGCCCGGTCGAGTTCGGGGATGAGGATGCCCTTTTGCGTGCCGACGATGATATGGGCCGGCCGGCCTTTGCGGTCGATGAGCAGGCCGACCTGCCGGCCGATGCCGTAGGAGATGGCGGCGAGTTCCCGGGCCTGGTCCACGGTGTAACCGCCCATGGACGGATAGCGGCGCGTGCCCAGGCGTTCGAGGGCTTTGAGCTGGCTGGGCTTGAGCCCGACGATGTTGCCTTCAGCTTTGGCGGCGATGGCGGGATCCTTTGGTTAGCAGGGTAAAAGGGCGCGGACGCGACAAGGCGTCCGGTGGGCGACATGTAGCGCGGCAGGGAAGGGCGAGGCAAGGGGGGCGGACTGGCCGGGCGGTCGCCCTGGGTGTAAGGTCCGGCCAGGCCGCGCCGGCCCGATCTGGACGGTATTTCGTGACCGCCGCCGCTGCCCGGCCCTGCGGGCCACTGGCACGGCATTGCAAACAGGAGAAGCCCGCGCTCCATGCGACAACCGCTCATGCCCACGTGGCGCTGGCGCTTTGCGGCGTTTTTCGCCGTCGCCGGCTTGGCCGCCCTCTATTGCCTGCGCCTGGGCTACCCCTTCGCCGACCCGGACCTCTATGGGTACCTGGCTTTCGCCCGCCTCTGGGACCAGACCGGGGTGTTGCCGCGCCGCGACGTGTTCGCCTACACGCCGGTCAAGCCGCTTTGGGTGTATCACGAATGGCTGACGGGCGTACTCTATTTCGCCGTGGTCAAGGCCGCCGGTTTTGGGGGGCTCAAGGCGCTGAAGCTGGCGTTGGGCCTGGGAACGGCGGCGGCGGCCTACGCCGCGTCGCGGTCGCGCCGGGCTTCGGTCCTGGCCAGCCTTGTCTGTCTCTTCATTGTTTCTCCGATCTTTTCCTTTGGCTTCGCCTCCTTGCGGGCCCAAGCCCTGACCAACGCCCTTTTCGCCGTGCTGCTTGGCCTGCTGGAATGGAGCCGGCTACGCCGCCGGCCCTGGCTGCTGGCGCTTGCTCCGCCGCTGTTTCTGTTTTGGGGCAACGCCCACGGCGGCTTCGTGGTCGGGCTGTGCCTGCTGGGACTGTACGCCCTGGCCTGCTGGCGAGAACCTCGTCGGGCGCTGCCCTACGTCCTGGCCGGCCTGGCGTCGCTGGCGGCCACGGCCGTCAATCTCTATGGTCTGGACTATTGGGTTTATCTGGCCAAGGCCCTGACCATGCCCCGCCCGGACATCGACGAATGGCTGTCCGTGCCCCGCGCCCTTGCCTTGGGGCATCAGGCCGCCAACACCTACGCGTTTTTGCTGACGGTTTTTGTGGCCTTACTGTTCTTCCGGCGGCGCAACGAATCCGACGCCGCGCCGCTGTTGGTGCTGGCCGCCACGGCCGCCATGGGCTTTTGGCATCTGCGTCATCAGGTGTTTTTCTTCCTGGCCGTGGCCGTCTATCTGCCCTGGCATCTTGATTGTTTTTGGGCGCGGCTCCATGAGCGCCGGCCCGACGTCACCGGCCGTTGGCGTCGGCTGGCCGGAGCGGGCCTGCCGGTCCTGGCCGTGGCCATGACGGCCTATTTCGGGGCGGCCTGCCTGGAGGACGGCGATCTGCTCGCCCTGCGCCCGGCCCGAGCCTCGGACGGCAACCTGCTGACCGCGCCCTACCAGCCCGTGGAAGCCGTGGCGTTTATGCGGGAGCAGGGACTCTCGGGCAAGGTGCTGACGGAATTCGAGTGGGGCGAGTATCTCGCCTGGGAGCTGTCTCCGGCGGTGACCGTGGCTTTCGACGGCCGTTACGAGACTGTCTATCAGGACGATTTTTCCAAGGAGTTCTTTGCCCTGCTGCAAAGCGAAGACGGCATCGCCCGGTTTTTGGACAAATATCCGCCGGACTATGTGCTGGCCCGGTCCTTTATGCCCCTGGACCATGCCCTGCGCCGGCTGACCGGCTGGGTGGAGCTGCGCCGCGATCTGGGTTCCGTGCTGTATGGCCGGGGGAGCCGGTGACCGGGCGCTCCTTGAAAGCAGGCTGGACGGCGCGCGGCCTCGAAGCCTTGGCTCCCTGGGCCGTGGCGGCCGTTTTTCTCGGCTTGGCCGTGGCCGGCTGGGGCAAGTGGTCGGACGTGCTCATTGATTACGGCCGGGAGCTCTACGTGCCGTGGCGTCTGTCCCAGGGGGCGACGCTGTATCGGGACGTGGCCTCTTTCAACGGCCCCCTGGCTCCGTGGCTCATGGGCCGGATCTTTGCGCTTTTTGGTGCATCCTGCGCCGTGGCCTTCGTGACCGACCTGGCCTTGACGGCGGCGGCGGCCGTTGCCGTGTGGCGTTTTTTCAAAGGCGTCTCCGGGAGTATGGGAGCCTTTGTCGCGTCCCTGGTCTTTGTCTGCTTTTTCGGGCTGGCCCACTTCGACAGTTTGGGCAACTACGCCTGGGCGGCCCCGTATTCCCGCGACATCACCGTGGGCGGCCTGCTTGGCCTGCTGCTGGTCCTGGCCCTGGCGTCCTGGATCAGGACCAGACGGCCGTCTCGGGCCGGGCTGGCCGGAGGGCTTCTGGGGCTTTGCCTGCTGACCAAGCCCGAGATTGCGGCGGCGGGGACGGCCGCCGTGCTGTCGATGGGCATTGTCTGCTGGCCGTGGAGGGGGCGCGAGACGCGTGGCTTGGGAGTAGGGCTGACGGTCGGGGGACTGGGCTGTTGCCTGGCGTTTTTCGGGCTTTACGGCTTTTTCGCCGCTGATTTCCCCTTCGCCGACTGGCTGGGGCACGTGCTGTGGCCCTATCGGCTCGTTGCGGAAGGCAATGTCTCGAAACTGTTCTTCTACCGACGCATGACCGGCCTGGACGCGCCGTTGCCGCATCTGTGGTCGATAGCGCGGGAGTTTTTCGCGGTCTGCGCCTTGTTGGGATTCGTGGCGCTCATGGCCCGGGCGCGTCCGCCCTGGGGGGCGCGGACGCTTTGGACGGTCTGTGGCGCGGTCCTGCTGCTGGCGTTGGGGTTGGCGGTCAAGGCGTCCTATCCGCTGATCGTCTCGGGCGGCGCGCTGCCGGCGGCGGCCGTGGCCCTGGCCGCGTATTACGGCGTCGCCTGTTCGCGACGCGTCAGGCAACCGGAGCGCGCCCGGCGGCAATGCCTGTTTGTCTGGGCGGCGTTCTCGGTGGCCATGCTGGGAAAGATCGCGCTCGCGCCCACCCTGACCCAGTACGGCTTCGTGTTGGCCATGCCGGCGGCCGTGCTGCTGGCGGTGTTCGCCTGCCGCGAACTGCCCAGCGCCTTGGCCGTGGACGTTGGGCATGGACAGCGGATGCGGCTGCTGTTTGGGGGCATCCTCGTTCTGGATGTCGTTTTTGCCTTGGCGGCGTCGTGGGCCTGGCTCTCGGCCAAGACATATCCGGTCGGGATCGGGGCGGATACGATCAGGACGTATCCGGTCATGACGGACATGTCGCTTGCCGGCACGATGTATCAGGAGGCGCTGGAGGCCGTGGTCCGATACGTCGGCCCTGGGCAAACGTTGGCTGTGCTGCCGGAAGGGGTGACCATCAATTTCCTGGCGCGCCGAAAAAGTCCCGTGCCGTATTATTCGTATCTGCCGCCGGAGCTGGCGATGTTCGGCGAGGAGAACATCGCTTCGGCCCTGGCCCAGGCCCGGCCGGATTTCGTCCTGGTGACGCCGCGCTCCCTGGTGGAATACGGGGTGCGGGATTTCGGCCAGCCTTCAGGCTTGGCGGGGGGCATCTTCCAGTGGGTCAAGGATAACTATGCCCTTGTCTGGCGCGGTGCGCCCATGGAGTACTTTGGGCAGAACACGTTCGATTTGTATGCGTTGAAGAAATAGGGGCAGGGGTGAGCGCTGTCCAGGCGCTTGACGTCGGCTGCTGTCCGTTTTAGCTAATACGTCTAGAATGACTTCTGTGCGAGGACGACATGAAAACCACGGCCACGGTGCTCAAAAACAATCTTGGCGAATATTTGCAGGCGGCATCCCGGGAGCCGGTGACGATCACGCGGCAGGGCAAGGCCTATGCGGTGTTGTTGTCGGTGGAGGAATACGAGCGGCTGCTGGAGCTTGAGGACGCCTGGTGGGCGCGCCGGGCGGCCGAAGCCGAGGCAGGCGGCGAGTTCTTGGGGCCGGAGGCGTCGTTGGCCTTTGTGAAGGACCGCCTGCATGGCCCTGAAGCTTGATCTGGAGCGTCGGGCCCGGGATTTCTTGGATGGTCTGCCGGCCAAGCAATTCCGGCAAGTGGCGGTGCGGTTGTTTGATCTGCTGCGCGACCCGGATGCGCCGGACACGTCGGCCTTGAAAAATTCGCCTTACCGTCGGGCTGACGTCGGGGAATACCGCATCGTCTACCGGGTGGCGGGGGACGTGTTGATCGTGCCGCTCATTGGGAAACGAAACGACGGGGATGTGTATAAA
>JAEZBW010000450.1 GCA_023426765.1 Bacillota bacterium | reverse complement strand
CCGTTGTGGGTGTCCTTCAGACGGATGGTATTCACCTCAACAAAAGCATCCATTTTGAGCTTTTTAACCTGCTCAACAGTGGCAGCGTAAAGTTCTCTGGAACCCTTGGCTGAACATGCATCACAGGTGCAAAATGTAACATGATGGGTCACGAATGCAGAATTGGCCTTCTTGCGAACCGTGCCGCATCGGATGTCACCATTGACGGTTTGATAATTGGTATGCAGCAGCTGATGAGCCAGGTGTGAATTGGCTTCCCCATAGAAATCATTATACAAACGGAGGATATCAGGGTTTTCCTGTGATTTCCGGTAGGCGGATGTTTTATCAATATCGATCAGCACCTTCTGACGCTGTTCAAGGGTACCCACCTTCTCAGGAACAGGATGACCGGCACCGCAGATACAGCCTCCCGGACAAGCCATCACTTCAATCAAATCATAGCCCACATCTACCCCTTGAATAATCTTTTCCACGATGGATTCAGCATTATGCAGACCACTGATGACTGCTACGCGCACAGTTGTACCATCCGCATTGACGATTGACTCCTTCAAGCCGGCAAAACCGCGTACATCCTCAAAATCCAGATGGTCGGTCATGACTTTACCGGTCAGCTTCTCAACAGCCATCCGCAGAGCAGCTTCCGCCACACCGCCCGATGCGCCGAAGAGAACGCCGGCTCCAGTGACCTGCCTGTAGGGCTCATCAAACTCCTGTGGTTCAATGGTCGACGTATCCAGGCGTTTCAGCTCAGCCATATGCATCATCTCGGTAGAGGTCAGAACCGCATCCACGTCACGAATTCCATCGGGTGCAAATTCAGGACGGGCAGCCTCATACTTTTTAGCGATACAGGGAACGATGGAGACTACGCATAGATCTTCCTTGTTGATTCCTGCAAGCTTGGCGTAATGATTTTTCACAGTAGCACCCATCATCTGTTGCGGTGATTTACAGGTAGAGAGATGGGGAATCAGTTCCGGATAACGCCGTTCAACGAAATTCACCCATCCGGGGCAACAAGAGGTAAACTGGGGCATAACGCCTGTTTTAGCAACTCGATTCAGGAACTCGGTGGTTTCCTCCACAATGGTTAAGTCGGCAGCGAAGGAGAAGTCAAAGACCTTCTCAAAACCGAGCTTTTTCAGCAGGCCTGCCATGAACCCGGAAGCCTTGTCAAACGGGATTCCGTAATGAGAAGAAACAACGCTTCGTACAGCGGGCGCTACGAAGGCGACCACAGTTTTGGAGGGATCGTTGATGGCCCGGAATACTTTACCGCTTTCACTTTTTGTTTCCAATGCACCGCAGGGACAAGCATTCACACATTGTCCGCAGCTGACGCAATCGGTTTCATGAAGGGGAAGACCACTTTTTGTTCCCACCAGCTGACGGCCATGCTTCATATAGAAGGCCAGGACATCGGGGCCTTCAACCTCTGCACAGGCAGCAATACAACGACCGCAGGAGATACACTTGTTGTGATCCCTGACAATGATGGGGTGATCGTCCACAATGGGGATACAAGGTCTTTCATGGATGGGCTTCTCAAATTTAATATCATGGTCGGAAGCCTCATTCCTCAAATCACAATCATAACGCTTGTTACATCCGCATCTCAGGCAACGGTGTGCTTCCTCGCGGGCTTCTTGTTCAGAGAGCCCCAATTCAACTTCCTTAAAGTTACCGTTTCTCTCTTGAAGGTCAATCGAAGGCATCCTCGCACGTTCGAGCCTGGGGAAGTATTCATAATCCCATTTAGGGAGGTCCTCCATGGAGCCTCTGCTGCAGCTGTAGTCCACATGGCTCTCCTGAACGTATCCTTTCATGAGGAAGTTGTCCATCGCTTCAGCAGCGCGGCGACCGGCGGCAACAGCCTGAATGACTGTCGCAGGGCCTGTGACACAGTCCCCGCCGGAGAAGATATTGTCTTCTGAGGTCTGTGAGGTTTTACCGTTAATCTCAATATCGCCCCACTTATTCAGTTTAACAGGGAGGTCGTTATAGAGGAACTGTGTATTTGTGCTTTGACCGATTGCACCAATAATGGTATCGGCCTCGATTTCAAAATTGCTGCCTTCAATGGGCACAGGACGACGACGGCCCGAGCGGTCAGGTTCTCCAAGCTCCATCTTAATGCATTGCAACTTCTTCCTGCCATTCTCGGAAACGATACTGGTGGGAGCCATCAGGAAGAGCATTTCAACCCCTTCATGAAGGGCTTCTTCTACTTCATAAGATTCGGCAGGCATTTCCTCGCGGGTTCTGCGGTAGATCAGCTTAACTGACTTTGCGCCTTTTCTTAAAGCGACGCGGGCACAGTCAATGGCTGTGTTACCACCGCCGATGACGATAACATTGTCACCCAGCTGAACATCGGCTTGCTTTGTGACCTGTTCAAGGAATTGAATACCAAGCCATACACCCGGGAGATTTTCTCCTTCAATGTGCATGGGGGTAGCACGCCATGAACCAATGGCCAGATAGACGGCATCGAAATCCTTCTGGAGGTCTTCAAGACTGATGTGGGTACCCAGAGCCTTTTTCGTCATGATCTTGACACCAAGGTTTTGAATGATGTCAACTTCCTTTTCAAGCGTGGCTTTTGGCAGGCGATACTCAGGAATTCCATAACGCATCATGCCCCCGGCATAATGCTGACGTTCAAATACTGTAACGTCATGGCCGTTGATAGCACTATAATAAGCAGCAGTAAGACCCGATGGTCCAGCCCCCACAATGGCGATGCGTTTTTTAGTAGAATCTTTCTTTTTGGGCATCCATGGCTCTTCCTGAGCCATATCCCAGTCAGCGATGAAACGCTTGACGTGATTGATGGCAACGGGGGAATCCACCAGATTACGGCGGCATTGAGCCTCACAGGGATGTGGGCACACGCGGCCACAGGTAACAGGGAAGGGATTGCGATCCTTTATGACCTGAAGCGCTGCGCTGAAATTACCGTTAGCGGCATGATGCAAATAAGCCTGAATATCAATATTCGCCGGACAGGTCATGACACAGGGGGCAACACAGTCCGCGTTATGATCCGACAGGATTTGCTCCAGACGGACTTTACGATACGATTTTAACTTGGGGCTGTTGGTGGTGATGACCATACCCTCCCAGATAGGTGTCTGGCATGCCTTTACGTCTCTTTTTTGTTCGCCTTCGCCTACCTCAACCACGCACAATCCACAGTTTCCATTTGAACGCTCAAGACGGATATCATAACAAAGGTGGGGAATATGTATGTCTTCCTGAAGCAAGGCCTGAAGGATGGTCAGATTATCATAGACTTCCATTTCCCGGCCGTTAACAATCACTTTAATCCGTTTGTTTTTGGTTATGGCTTTCATTGTAAGCTCCTTCTATTGCTATGTGATAGATAGATTGACAAAAAATTATCATAGTACAATTATATCAGAAATGTTATACTAAACCACTATTTTAAACCCATAAAATCGCATTCTTTGATAAGATTTTTTTAGTTATATTGTCTATATCGCTCTTATTTTCAAGAGTGAACACAATATCATCACTGACCATAAACAGCGGTGTCCATGTTAACGATATGCAGGAGCCAGCGTCCCGACGCAATTGATGTATAGGTGAACTTTTAACATATAAATCGTTAAGAATTGGTTCCTTAAAAACAATCCGAAAATGTAACAAACACATGGAAAAATGTATGGATTATGATATAATAATTGTAAAAATTAACTTCCATATATTATTCATGAAATAAACAGCCTAAAAAACCTTTAAACACAAAGTTTTCCGGTCACTTCCTATGGCGCACATCTGTCGTTTCCTGCTGAGGCAAGACAAAACGACTGCCGTTCTCAGCCAATATTATGCATTAAAAACGAGGAGGTTTAAAAATGAAGCGTAGATTTCTGGTATTGATATTAATACTGGTATTGGCAGCTGGTCTTATCCCTCAATCGGTGCTTGCAGCATCGCCGCCCGCCGTGGTTTCCGCTCCTGAAAACTTCGCTGCCGCCGATTATATGGGTGCTTCCGTAGTATGTACCCTTAGCGCGCCAGACGATTTGCGTCAACTAATCGCTCAGACAGATGAAGAACGAGGCTACAGCATGATGGTTATGGCCCAGGTGGATTTTAAAACAGATGGCGGAAGCTGGCATTACACGCCGGAATGGGACGACAATTCCACCTATTCGAAATACGTTCTCTATTACTACAACACACTGATCGGCGGCGACACCGAAAGGTATCTGGGCGGTCAGGATCTATACTTCAGCGGTATGTTCCCTGATGAAGCAAACATTCCCGTCCAGTCCGGATTTAACAGCTGGGACTGGTATAAAAGCCACTCTATGACGCTTCGGGCTCGTTTTGTAATCCAGTTTGACAATAAACTGGTGTTCTCCGCCTGGTCAGAGGAGTATACCTTGTCACACAGCAGCAAAATGGATTATAAAAAGATCATAAATGAGAACATTCCCAACCTTGTGTCCTCCAAAATAGAAGCAAGGGGAGTGGGCGATGTCCCGTGGGCTGTTTTGCAGCTGGCCCGTCATCCCGCTCCGATGCAAAAGCTTAATGCAGCCACAGGCAACCGCATGTGGACGGAAATCTGGCTGCGCAAGCTCGGAGATTCCGATTTTAAAAATGTCGGCACCGCTCCGTTTTGTGATGAAAAGATCAACCTTGACATAAGCGCATATTTCCAGGAAAGCCGTGAGAATTATGAAGCGCAGGCTTACGAAGTAAAGGTGCGTTATAAAATCGACGAGCGGTCATACGCTCAATCGGGTGTGACGGATGAGAACTGGCTATACAGCCCATTCTCCAATACGCTTTCTTATGGTATGCCCGCGTGGAGCGCGGCTTCAAACTGGGCCACGGATGAACTGATGAAAGCGAATGGATACGGGCTTATTCCCGATATTCTGAAGAACGCGGATATGACGAAACCCATTACTCGCGAGGAATTCTGCGAATTAGCCCTCGTACTGTATGAAAAGACGACGGGCACTACCCCTCAGCCTTATACCCCGAATCCCTTTACAGACACGACAAACCCACAAATTCTGAAAGCTTTTGCATTGGGCATCACAAAGGGTACTTCGGCGACCACCTTTACACCTGATAAAACTATCAGCCGCCAGGAGTGCGCCACCATGCTGTTCCGAACGATCAAAGCCATAGCACCGGATGCAGACTATTCCATTGCCGGCGTCCCCGATTTCCCGGATCAGAAGGACATCGATTCCTGGGCCGCGGATGGCGCTAAATACATGTCGAAGCTTGGCATCATCAAGGGTGACAGCAAAGGCTATTTTATGCCTAAAGCGATGACCTCAGCGCAGGAGGCCTCGGGCTATGGCACGGCAACCAGGGAGGCGGCTGTTCTCATGAGCGTCCGCACATTTGAAGTAAAGCGTTAGCGCAGCTGAGACAAAGGTTAAGCAACCTCAAGCTCCAGGGCTCCCCGCTTCTATAAGCAGGAGTATATCATCTCTCGGTGGGGAGTAGATCCCCACCGAAGTATATCATTCCTTTTTTGTCTAATAGAAATCATTGTACAGACGTAGGATATCGGGGGTTCTTATCCTCCGGCAGGTAGAGGTCTTGTTAAAACGCCTGCCCTTTTCGGGCAGGCGTGATTTTGATGTTTTATATATTGGGAATATTGGAACTGCTTTAGCTGCCCAACATGAGATTATTTCGCTGCTTTTTTATTGCCTTTAAGAACGGTAATCTGTATATCCTGCTTTTCTACCTTGGAGGATAATTCCTTCAGTTGTGACTTGATTTCTTCCTGCCCTTCCGAAAGTTGCTTATATCCATCAAAAAGAGCATCCAGCTTTTTACCATGCTCGTTTTCAATTCGGACAATATCATTTTTCAGGCCATGCAGATCGGTTTTAGTTTCCTTCCGGAATTCCGAGAACTCAACATACATTTTTTCCAGTAATTCGAAGGTTTTATCTTCCATCAGTACCGCCTCCTTGTCCATGGGAATAATTATATCATAACCAAAAAAGAGAAGGAAGAAGAAATATCTCGATGGAATAGGTAGAACCTGCTGATATTGCCCAAAATTGCGAGCAGTTCCCTCTCAATATCAACGGATGATAAGAAGAATGGTTGATAACTTAATTTTTATGGTGTCGGCCAATAAAAGCTATTAGCCAAAATAATGTTAAAATTTTTATGAAATGAAATAACAAAGCCTGTGGCCCTACGGCTACAGGCTTTTCATCTGGCAGGGGAGACAAGATTCGAACTCGCGACCCACGGTTTTGGAGACCGGTACTCTACCAGCTGAGCTACTCCCCTTCGACTGACGAATTCAAGTATACAATAAAAGCCGTGATTGTGTCAATAAGAAACAAAAGGATTTTTCGAATGCCTGGCGGGTGTTTCACTTCAGGTTTCGGAACGATTTCCCTTGATATATCCAGTGTTTAAACGATATCTTCAACGACCTTTTCTGGTGGGAGCTCCAGTTGCTGCGGGTTCTGCAGAAGGCTTCTGAACAGTTTGAAAGCCTGGGCGAAATAATACCCATCCGTTATTCTGTCGTCGGTTACGATTTTGATATTCATTGTTTTCCCCACGGAAATATTACCGCTGGCATCTTTATGACGGGCATTTTCTCGCTGCTTGATGCCAAAAGCGATAAAAATGGAATTCGTTCCGAACTCAAACAAATGATGATAAACGGGTTTAACCCCTAACGAACCAAGGTCTGTGACAAATACCGAAGAATGAAATGGGCTTAAATCGGCAATGGCCTTGGGCAAACAACCAATGGAATCCAGCTTCCGGAGGAACCACACGACAAATTTCAACAGAAAGCCAGGGCATAAATTGAAAATATCAACGGCCTTATCCGCGCTATTATTCGTTTCTTCCTTCTTGTTTTCTTCAATGACAGCGTTGATTCTTCGTACAACATCGAAAATCGTATCTGTTGGATCGAATTTTATCTTCACAGACGTTTCGGGGCTTTCTTCTGTCAATTGCTTTTTAATGACCAGAGAAATGAGAATTTCATTGCGGGCATATATTTTACCGCCTGCTATAAAGCGGTTAAGGCCGGGTTTCAGGGCAAGTGTTCTGACGATCGCCGCAAGGATAACATGCAAATATCCGATTTTTTTAAGCTCGCCCCTTCGCATTTGATGGAGATATTTCTCTGTCTCAGCAATGGGGATGGTTTCATCGAATAGATTCTGCGATTCGGATCTTTTCTTCATGATGTAAGGAATAAGCCTGGAGAAGGGATCCAGGGATCTTAATTTTCTGCCGTCATACCGATCTCCCAAACGTCTTTTTGATTTCATAGATAAGCCCCCCGTGTTGTAAATAATACTCTCTGAAATCATTATCGGTATAACAACCCTATGTTCTACAGGTTGTTTTTATACGCTGTCAGACCATAGATTGGCATTCCCTGGCTGATAAACCTCTCTTCGTATTCCGTTGCAACATTGCTTTCAGACAACTCGCTTTGATGCAAATCATATGTAATATCCTCCAACAGATATCCTGCCAGTTCAAACTGTTCTATGGAGAAATCAAATAAATCCTGATTATCGGTTTTCAAAGCGATGGTACCGTCGTTTTTTAACAGCGCCTTAAAGGTTTCAAGGAAATGCACATGGGTTAACCTGCGTTTTGCATGGCGTTTTCTTGGCCACGGGTCTGAAAAATTCAGATAGATTTTATTGATTTCTCCCTGCTCGAAGAATTGAGTGAGCATCTCGGCATCGGCATTCAGGATGGCCAGATTTGGCAGCCCCTCTTCCGGTACCTTTTTGATGAGCTTTAACAGAACGGTAGCAAACTTCTCGATCGCAATAAAGTTGATGTCTTCGTTTTGCTTCGCAAGCGTTGTGATGAATTTGCCTTTTCCTGAACCGATTTCAATATGAATTGGATTTGTGTTGTGAAAATAATCAGCCCATTTTCCCTTCAGGTTTTCAGGTTCAAGAATAAAGTTTGTGCGACTCTGCAACATTTCCCGTGCTCCTGGAACATTTCTGAGCCTCAAGACTAAAAGCCTCCTTTAAAAACTATACAATAAAGATCCTTGTTAAACTCTTTAACCGTCATACCATGAAATCACACGGTATACAACATCCATGGAATGATAAAGTTGTTCAGCTATATTATAACGATTTCAGCTGCTAAAGTAAATGAAACCGGGAAAACTTAAATTAAAGATCCTTCGCTGTACTCAGGATGACATTCGCCACGCTTATGGTAGCACTTTCATAGCCATGACACTGAGATCCTTCGCTTCGCTCAGGATGACAGCCACTTCACCTGTGAGGAGAAAGATTGGTAAAACAAGCGTGCATTGCAGGCTTTTCCTTGTTATAATAACAATTGTGCCATAGAAACATGTTACATGTGGATTCTGGAACCGGCTACTACAAAAAACGCATTAAAAACTGAGGGGAGCTTATCCATGAAATACAGATTATTGGCCGTCGACATTGACGGAACCCTTTTAAACAGCAAAAGGGAGATCACTGCAAAAACCAAAAAGGCCATTCATCAGGCCATTGACAAGGGGATTGTCTTCACCATCTCCAGCGGCAGGCCGATTCAAGGCGTGGAAATGATCACGAAACAACTGGAAGTGGATATTCCGGTGATCACATATAATGGTGCGATGGTTATCACCGGCACCAGCAAGAATGTTATTTATTCCTGCAACATGCGGGAAGAGGATGTCCTTTTGGTTGAGAGGCTTGGACGGGAGCGGAATACAACGATGGCGATCTGGTCCGATAACCAGCTTTTTGTTAACCGGGTGGATGAGAGGGCCGCTAAGTACAGCCAGCTGAGCGGAACACAGCCAAAGCTTTACGGAGATATCCGTGAACTTCTGGGAAAAGGCATCAATAAACTGCTGTGGTACGATGAGATCGAGCAGATTAATGCCTTTGAACGTGAAATGAAGGATCAGGTGGGCCCATCAGTTAATTTTCATACATCTCAGCCCTTCTTCCTTGAATTTGTCGATGTGAATGCTTCAAAAGCCATCGCGCTGGAAAAGCTTGGAGAGCATTATGGCATCAGGCAGGAAGAAATGATTGCCATCGGTGACGGTTATAACGACCTTTCGATGATCGAATATGCAGGTCTTGGCGTAGCCATGGAGAACGCCCCGGCAGACATTCAAAAACTGGCGGACTATGTCACCCTGTCCAATGAGAATGATGGGGTAGCCCATGTGATTGAAAAGTTCATTCTAAACGGATGAAATATTTAATTTTGCAGGATCTTGATTTTCATCCTGCAAAATACTATAGTTAAGGTATACAGTACGTACTGATTACCGTGCAAAAGGAGATTAAGAGAATTTATGGATGGCTTAATCGGGTTAATGAAAGAAAAATATACCACCTTCAGCAAAGGACATAAAGCGATCGCTTCCTATATCATGAACCATTATGAAAAGGCGGCATTTATGACAGCCGCACAGTTGGGAGAGGAAGTGGGTGTCAGTGAATCCACCGTGGTACGCTTTCCCATAGAACTGGGCTACGACGGTTATCCGAAGCTTCAAAAAGAGCTGAAGGAGCTGATTAAGAGTAAGCTGACATCGGTGCAAAGGCTGGAGGTATCATCCAACAGAATAGACAGGGACAATGTCGTAAAAAGCGTGCTTCAGTCCGATCTGAATAAAATTAAAATGACCCTGGAAGAGATTAATACGGATCATTTTAATCACATTGTCGAGGAAATTTTAAAGGCGGAACATATCTATATTCTGGGTGTGCGCAGCTCTGCCCCGCTGGCAAGCTTCATGGGCTTTTACTTCAACCTGATTTTTGAAAACGTCCGGCTGGTGCATACCACCAGTGTCAGTGAAATGTTTGAACAGATCATCAATTGCGGAGAAAGGGATGCCATCATTGGAATCAGCTTTCCCCGTTATTCCAGAAGAACCACCCGGGCGATGCAGTTTGCCCGAAGCCAGGGGGCTACGGTGATTGCCATCACCGACAATACCGATTCACCTCTGGCCAAAAGCGCAAGTTATTCGATTTTCGCCAGAAGCGATATGAACTCTTTTGTAGATTCATTGGTTGCGCCGCTAAGCATCATTAACGCCATCATTGTGGCCATCGGTCTGAAGCGCAAGCAGCAGATACAGAAAAACCTTGAAAAGCTTGAACATATCTGGGATGAATACCAGGTATACGAAAAGGATGAACCGGCTCAGGCCAATCAACCTGATTAATGGGTACGGATGAAGAAAACAATTGTTCATGCAGAAAAATGGGGAGTATGATGAAAAACGTTGGTGTGATCGGAGCGGGTGCCGCCGGTTTGATGGCTGCAGGAAGAGCGGCTGAGCGGGGGCACCGCGTTTTTGTTTTTGAAAGGAATAAGATCGCCGGCAAAAAGGTTCGCATTACCGGAAAAGGAAGATGCAACATCACAAATGACTGCGATATCGACACCTTAATCTCCAATGTGCCGGGGAATGGAAGGTTTTTGTATTCTTCGCTTTATACCTTTTCCAATATACAGGTGATGGAGTTTTTTGAAAAAAGAGGAGTGCCTGTGAAGGTGGAAAGGGGAGGCCGTGTTTTCCCGGAATCGGATCAGGCTAAGGATGCTGCCGACGCACTACGGGATTTTGCTCTGGAAAACAAGGCGCAGATTTGTTATCAAAGCGCGGCAGCCGAAATTCTTGTGCAGGAGGGCCGCGTTACCGGGGTTAAACTGGATGACGGAACCGTAAAAAAACTCGACGCAGTGATTGTTGCCACAGGAGGGATATCTTATCCCGGAACCGGTTCTACCGGAGACGGCCATAAAATGGTTCAAAAGCTTGGGCATACGGTGACGGTGCTAAAGCCATCCCTGGTACCGCTTATCACACGGGAGAAGTGGGTACCGCAGCTGCAGGGGCTTTCCCTGAAAAATGTTTCGGTACGTTTGGAGGACAGGAAGGGAAACAGGCTATATGAGGATTTCGGTGAAATGATGTTCACGCATTTCGGTGTTACCGGCCCGGTGATATTAAGTGCAAGCCGTCACATCCTGAAATATGATTATAAAAATGTGTTCCTGAAGATTGATCTGAAGCCCGCTCTGACCGAAGACAAACTGGATGACCGCATTCAAAGGGATTTTATCAAGTTTTCCAGAAAACAATTCAAAAACGCGCTGGACGAATTGTTTCCCAATCTTCTGATTCCGGTGATGGTGGAATTAAGCGGCATCCCTCCCGAAAAACCCGTTCATCAGATCTCTAAAGAGGAACGGTTGAAGCTGGTTCAGCTGATAAAAAATCTTACCTGCGAAATAATAGGTTCCAGGCCGATTGATGAAGCCATCGTCACGGCAGGAGGCGTATCCGTAAAGGAAATTGATCCGGGAACGATGGAATCCAAATTGAT
>JAEZBW010000449.1 GCA_023426765.1 Bacillota bacterium | reverse complement strand
GATCTGAGTCGCCGCCATTGGAACTAAACAGCGGCTCGTGGAAAATCGCCAGCGTGCAAGTCGATGGGTTTGCCGCGGGATCAGCTGCTAGCCACTGGCCCTGCTCTGAGTCGGCATCGCAGCCGCCTACCCTGGAGCACTCGGAATTGAGCACGATGATGTGCCAGTTCCCCAGGTTGTAGCTGTACCAGCCCTTTCCGGCCGGTCCGGCAGCCGATCCAAAGTACCCGAAGTATCCGGATGCGCCCGTTGTGCCGTACTCGTTGTCACCCACCGCCGGGCGGGTGCGGTTTTTGTGCCGCCCCCAACTGGGGTTGTAGCAGTTGTTATAGTTGGTTGCGGACCCGCTGGGGTAAGCATTGTCTCCGACGGTAAACACCGTGCCGGGGATATTGTCCAACAGCAGGGCGGTTTGTTCGTCCCCATTACGCGAGCAGTCGGCAATATCGCCCGCGCCGACAAGTACCACACTTTCACCAGATGGCGGGTTGGTGGCGGTGGGCGTGTTCGCCACCGTGGGGAGGAAGGTGGGCATGCTGGTCGGCCCAGCGGTTGTGGTGTTGGTGGGGGTGGGGGCAGGGCCAGAGCCAAAATTGATCACAAGCTGGGGCCGGAAGCTTGCCGTGCCTTCGCGCGAGTAAAAACTGGCGCCATCGGTACTATCGGGCAGAATGGCAAAGTCGTAGCTGCCGTTGCCGGTGACGGTGGAGGTAAGGTCGAACTCGGCCCACGTGCTGGAGGTGATATTGCCTACGTTCGCCAGCACGCCGCTGGTGGCTGCTGGCTTGTTGTTCCACGTAATGGTGTTCTCCCCCCAGGTGTTCGAGGTCAGGTAGACAGACGGGCCGTTCGAGGATCCGTTGGTCACGTACAGCCGCAGCTTTGCATTCGTCACCGCGCCGGTGACTCCACTGACAGTAAAGCGGATGTAGCTATTCTCGCCGGGGCTGTCGACATCCAGGCGGTTGACCGCGCCGTAGTTGGTGGTGGGGCTGGCGGAGAGCACCCGGGCATCGGCGGCTGCCGGTACTGTGATGGTCGTGAAGGCAGGCGGCGTGGTTGGTGTGAGTGTGCTGGTTGGGGTAGAAGTTATGGTGGCCGTGCTGGTGCGGGTGGGAGTGTTCGTCACTGTGGGTGTATTGGTAGGCGTAAACGTCTGCGTTGGTTCGGACGTTTGCGTGGGTGTAAAGGTTGTGGTGGGAACACCTGTCTCGGTGGGCGTTGACGTATTCGTTGACGTTGCCGTCTGTGTTGGCGGTATAAACTCAGTCGGTGTGGCGGTGTTGGTGGGGGTGGGCGCCGGGCCGGTATTGAAGGTGACCACGAGCTGGGGCGGTGAGCTGCCTTCGCGCGAGTAGAAGCTTGCACCATCGGTGCTGTCGGGCTGCAGCACGAAGTCATAACTGCCATCGCCGGTCATTATCGTGGTGATATTGAGATCAACCCACCCGCCTGAAGAAATTGCACCCAGGTTCGCCGCCGCTCCACCGGTGGCGGCAGGCTTATTGTTCCAGGTGATGGTTGTTTCCGACCAATCACTGCTGGTAGGGTATAGGGATGGCCCATTGGAGGAGCCATTGGTCACGTACAGACGCAGCACCGCGCTGGTTACCGGTCCGGTGACACCGCTGACGTTGAAGCGGAGATAACTGTGCTCGCCCGGGTCATCCACGTCCAGCCGGCTGACTGAGCCATGGTTGGTGGTTGGGCTGGCGGAAAGCACACGGGCATCCGCGGCTGCCGGTACCGTGATGGTGCTGGAGGCTTGCGCGGCATCCCGGCTGGTTCCGGTGATGATGTTGGCGTAGGCAGCGCTGGTCGTGAAACCAGCACTGCCAGCCAGGAACACTACAGCGATTAGGAGGTTCAGGATTCTTTTCATAACGTTTAATGGGAACCAGGATAGCTGCGGTTACGTTACTTACTGGAACGTGACAATTACCTGAGGCCGGAAGCTGGCGTTGCCTTCCTTGGAGGTGAAGCTGACGCCGTCGGTGCTGTCTGCCTGAAGCACGAAGTCATAGCTTCCGTTGCCAGTGATCACCGAGGTCAGATCGTATTCCACCCAGTTGTTTGCCACCATAGCGCCTAAGTTGATAATTGCACCGCTGATTGGAGCGGGCTTGTTGTTCCAGTTGATGGAATTCTCGGCCCAATCGCTGCTTGTCTGGTAAATCGCTGGGCCGTTACTGGAACCGTTGGTTACATACAGCCGCAGCGCGGCACTTGTCACCGGTCCGGTTACGCCGCTGATATTCACGCGCAAAAAGCTCTGCTCACCGGGGTCATCCACGTCTAAGCGGCTTGCCGTGCCATGGTTGGTGGTGGGGCTGGAAGCCAGCACCCGGGCATCCGCCGCGAGTGCGAAGTTGATCGAGCCGCCAGAGGATATTTGGGTGGCTGTGGCAGTGCTGGTTGGGGTGAATGTGTCGGTGGGAACAGCGGTATTGGTACTGGTGCTAGCTGGACCTTCTACTGTTGGGGTGGGTGTAGGGGTATTTGTCGGTGTGGCCGTTTGGGTAGGCGTGGCAGCTACCTGCGTATTGGTAGGTG
>JAEZBW010000445.1 GCA_023426765.1 Bacillota bacterium | reverse complement strand
GGCAACACCCATTACATTATAGCCCGGCATCACCTTGTCGGCACCGTAATAGGTTAATGTCAGGATACTTCCGCCCTGCGGCATCAGTTCTCTTACTTTCCGGGACACCGCCACCAGGGAGTATGCGCTGATATTCATGGCATGTAAAAAGCCTTCCCGTGATGTGTCTGCGAAAGAGTTTTGCAGGTCCTCGGTTTTTGCGTGGGCAACTGCATGCACCAGGCCGTGTATAACGCCAATTTCTCTTACCTTAATAAAGAGATTGTCAATATCCTCATCGGAAGAAACGTCGCATGAATAGAGCTTAACGCCGGGGTAGCCTTCCACCAGCTTTTCCAGGGCTTCTCTTTCTCTTTCCCCAAGGTATGTAAAAAGAACATTAGCACCCTGGTTCAAAGCAAACTCGGCAATTCCCCAAGCAATGCTCCATTTATTTCGAACACCCATCACCAGTATGTTTTTGTCTATTAACAGATTGTTCATTCCACTCACTCCTGAAATTATTCTGCCTGCGAAAAAAATATATGGTTATTATATCCTCTTTCCGGGCTTTCAATCAATTAATATTCTTAATTATTTCCCGAGGAGAAAGCGTTGAATATGAGAACCTCCGCAGAAAACAACCCACTCCCCCGTTTTATTACATTATTTCCCGAAGGTTTAGCCCAATACGCAAGGGGTACAAGCCTTTCGGGCGCATTCGGCCAAATAACATTGACACCATCACCCATGCATTTTAATATTAAAACAGGTTCTATCATTAAGTTACAAAAACCGCCAAGGGGGATACGAAAGATGACAATCCTTCAAAAAGCACGCAGGGGCCTTTATACTGCCATGGATACGGGCAGAATTGAGGAGATTCTTGAAGCCAGCAGAAAGCTGGACGAGCTGATTGTACATCAGATGGAACGGCAATATGGTAAAAAGAAGGCACAGGTTGCATAATACGGACAGTTTGATCTGCTTTGTGTCTGCATTCCCGCGGACCATCAATATCGCAGCATCAGGCTCTTCGTCCTGGCACCTGAAGAGCCTGCAATAGAAAACGCGCTTACAGGGTGTATGCCTGAGAGACCGTTCGGAAAAGCATGTTTATTCGTATTACCAGGCATTCTGGCATGAGACCCGCATAGCTGTGTAAATAATTACAAACTCATGCGTGTTCTTTATGAATAAACAGACTTTCCGAGCCTAATCTTATGAGTGCGTTTTGTTGCTGCATTAATTGTTCTCGTTCATTCTACAAGTTGTTAATAAACCGGCCGATTCTCTTCATCGCTTCCATCAGGTTTTCCATGGAGGTGGCATAGGTTGCGCGGACAAACCCTTCACCGCTGTCGCCAAAAGCGCTTCCGGGTACGGTCAGCACCTTTTCGGTCATCAACAGGCGTTCACAGAATGCATCGGAAGTCAGCCCGGTTTTGCGGATATCCGGAAATACATAGAAGGCACCGAAGGGCTCAAAGCAATCCAGGCCAATATTCCTGAAGCTGTTCAACACGAACCTTCTTCTGCGGTTGTATTCGGCCACCATCATTTTAACCTCTTCATCACCGCTGCGCAGCGCTTCAATTGCTGCATACTGGGCGGTGGTGGGCGCACACATGATGGCATACTGATGGATTTTTTTCATCTGGCTGATGATATCCCTGTGACCGCAGGCATACCCGATTCTCCAGCCCGTCATGGCATAAGCCTTTGACAGGCCGTTGACGACGATGGTGCGATCTTTCATTTCATCAAAATTCGCAATGGAAACGTGTTTCCCCGCGTAGGTCAGCTCTGCATAAAGCTCGTCGGAGATGATGATAATATCCTTATCCTTCAGGAAGTCTACAATCTCCACATAGTCGTCATATTCCATGATCGCACCGGTGGGATTGTTGGGAAAACCAATGATAAGAATTTTTGTCCTGGGAGTGATCAGGGGCTCCAAATCGGCGCGCTTCAGGCGAAACTGGTTTTCGGCCTTCAAATTCAGCGGCACCGGAACTGCTCCTGCAAAAAGAGCGCACCCCTTATAGGCAACAAAAGACGGTTCGGGGATGATCACCTCATCGCCGGGGGAAACCAACGCTCTGATGGCCAGATCGATGGCTTCGCTTCCGCCTACGGTGACAAGAACTTCCTGATCATAGGTATATTCCAGCTTGAACCGGCGCTTCATATAGCGGCATATTTCCTGCCTCAGCTCGAGAGCGCCTGCATTTGACGAATAGTTCGTATACCCTTTTTCAAGAGAATAAATTCCTTCTTCACGAATACACCAGGGGGTTACAAAATCCGGTTCGCCGATGCCCAGAGAGATTACATCCTTCATTTCATTGATCAAATCAAAGTATTTCCGGATGCCCGACGGCGGCACAGCCAGGATATGAGGGGCCAGCATTTTCTGAATGTTCATAAAACCACAGCCTCTCTGTTATCCTTAAAGGTTTTTTCAAAGGTAACGCCTTTCTCCTTGTATTTTTTAAGAACGAAGTGCGTGGCTGTGCTTAAAACCGATTCAATCGTCGCCAGCTTTTCAGCGACAAAGAGGGCAACTTCCTTCATGGATTTCCCCTCCACGGCAACAAACAGATCATAGCCTCCGGACATCAGATTGCAGCTTTTCACCTGCGGATACTGATAGATCCGTTCAGCGACCTTGTCGAAGCCCTGTCCGCGCTGCGGGGTAACCTTCACCTCAATATAGGCCATCACGACATCTTCCCCGGTCTTTTCCCAATCGACCAGGGCCGGGTATCCCAGCAGAACGTTTTTATTCTCCAGATCCTTCACGACGCGGGTGACCTCTTCTTCGGTCTTTCCCAGCATCACTGCAATCTGTTCATTGGTCAGACGGCTGTTTTCAGCAAGAATGCGTAAAATTTCATTTTCCATATTCCCTCCGGTTGCCTGGACTTCGTTCCGGGAAAAAGCTGACCGGGAGCCGGCTCGGAAATCTGATTCCGAAATACGGTTCCGAACGTTCTCCCCGGTTGCTGGTTAATCCTCGGATGTTGATGCAGTTTCCTGCAGATATATTTCTTCTCGTTTTTCGATATTTAATACGGCTTCATCGATCTGCTGTTCATACTTTGAAAGGATATCGGCGATCTGGCTCTTCAGCCCTTTTAATTCACGCTTGATATCCACAATTTTTTCCTTTTCGACTTCAAGCACCTGATCCAGGCGGCTTTTTTCCTGCAACGCCTTCTCCTGAGCTTCAACCATCATCGTTTCGGCTTTTTCCTGTGCCTGCAGCAGGACTCCGGCGATTTTTTCCTTTTCGCGCATCACTTTTTCGGCTTCCTGCCAGGTTTCTTCGTACTTTGCCTTCATTTCCTTCACCTGAGCCTTCAGGTTGGAGTTCTCATCATCCTTTTCCTTCAGCCTCTGATCAAACTCACGGATGATCCTTTCAATATATGCATTGACATCTGCCTTCTTAAAACCAAACAATGATGTACCGAACTTCTTTTCACCAGCCACTGTAAATACCCCCTTCATAACATATGCATTGGTTTCTCTTGTATTTCCACATAACGGAAAGCTCTGTCCATGACCCAGTCTTTATTTTTCGGGATGAACAATGCAGTCCACACGATGTATTTATCGGCACGATCCGAAAGATTTTTATCAACTTCCCGATTTTCATGGATTTGAAGTACTTTCAAACCTTTTTCAGTATATAGCAAAAAGTCCCTTTTATCAATACGTCCGGAACATGCGGTTAATTTACCGTTCTTTACGAATAATAGATAAAAGTATTTAATAATAATAAATTGGGGTATATATATATAACTCAACTTTCCCAGCCTAATTACTGGCGTGTACCTTGATAAATTAATACATTCAAGCGCTTAACTTTAGTTTTTGTGTCCATACCTCCGGGAGGGCTTTGATGAATGCGTCCATGATCTGGTGT
>JAEZBW010000437.1 GCA_023426765.1 Bacillota bacterium | reverse complement strand
GGCAGCGAGAAGGCGGTGAAATCGACCACCATGGAGTCGCCGATCCCCGGCAGTGACCCGGCAGCGAACAAGTCATCCATCGGACTGGCGATCACCCGCCCATCCGAGAGCAGGGCCGCGCCCCAATCGTTCGGGCCTGCCGCTGCAGCCCCAACCACCCGCACCCCGGCATCCCGCCTTGACTGCGAGAAGACGGCCTGCCCGCGCGATTTGAACGATTCCGTCGGCTCCAGCCAGCCGCACTCGCGGTTAATCACCTTGCCGCTGTCGGTGATGACAGCAATCATGGGCTTCTGTGCCTCGGTGAATGCGCTGATGATGTAGTCCGTTGCGCTCAGCTTGAGCACCTCTTCGGATGTGTACGGCAGGTGGCTCACGTCTACCGTGGCGAGCCAACCCTCGCGGCTGGCAAGCACTACCCGGTCGTCGCGGCCCGAGAGCGCCAGGGCGCAGGTTTTGTCTGGCTGGGCGCGAATGCCCGTGCCAACGTAGTTCTTTGCCAAATGCTGTTCGAAGGTGATGCGCATCATTTTCTTCGCGCAGCCCTTGCGGCTGACCTGGAGGATGTATTCATACAGGCTCATGCGGCCAATGGCGAGCACGGCGGCAAGTTCTTCTCCTGCGCGCGGCTCAACCCGGTAAGCGCTGCGCCAATCCAGCGCGGCGGGCTGCTGTTCGGTGATCTCGCTCAACGGCATGGTGACCGAGCGGCCCGAGTCGAATACAAACAGCAGCTCTTCCTGGCTGCCAGCCATGAGAACGCGCGGCGGCGGGCCATCTGTGCCCGGCTGCTCTGTGAAAGCCGCCATCCTACCGCCAGAGCTAATGCTTTCGATGGGAAGGGCCGCGCGAACCACGTACCCCTTTACGGTGTACACGAGCAGGCTGAAAGTCTCAATGGCCACGGCGGGTGTGCTGAGGGTGCCATTAATTACCCCGCCAAGCTGCCGCTTGAGCACCTCCACCTGGTATTCCAGGTTGGCAATTTTGCCTTCGTATTCCTCCACTTTACGCCCGCTGCGCAGGGCAATGTTCTCTGCCAGCAGCTCCTCGTTGCGGGCGGTCAAGTCTTTGAGGCGGTTGGTAATGTAACGGATGATCAACGCCGCTGACGACGGTCGCTGCTCTACCTCCTGGAGCCATTCTTCAATTTGCTCTGCACGAATCAAATTGGGCCTCCTTCTCTTTGTGGGCGCTCAAAAATCTTACCAGACTTTAAGAATATGTCCAAATTGTGAAGGGTGTGACAAGCGGAGGAAAGGGATATGGATTAGACTTAAACAGAAAGCAGCTTAACGCAAACCCAACATACATCCTTTGTTGCTTTTCCCTTTCTATTTCTGTATCATCTTTTTAGACCAAATTTATCTACAAACATGGAGATGCTCTCATGGCACGAGTATCGACTCAATTTTCACCGGCCTTAAATGGCTTTCGATTCATCAACCGTTTCGAGATCAACCTGCCCATCCGGTTTCAGCTACCGCTGGCTGGCATGGTGGACTTAAATGACGTGGTGCTGGGCCTGTGTGGTGGCATGTGTTTCGCTGCGCTGGATTACTACTATGCCAACAAACCTTTCCCCGATGTACACGACGTTGATTCGCTCGATTCACGCCTGGTCACATTTCTCGCCAGCCGGCAGCTCGACAGCTTGCGCATCGGCACAATACTCAAAATCATCGAGTGGATGATTGTGGAAGACAAAGACGCGGCGGCGCGCACCTGGCGCTATGAGGTACCCAAGCTGCGCCGTATGCTCGACAAGGGAGAGCCCGCGGTATTATGCCTAATCCGCGTGCAGGGATTGGATAACCCCACTAAGAATCACCAGGTGCTTGCTACCGGTTACGATTTCGACCCGAACACCGGCTGCCTGTCGATCCTGGTATACGAGCCCAACCACCCCGGCGAAGAGGTTATCCTCACGGTTAATGCGCCCAAACCTGGTGTGCCAGCACAGCTTCACCAATCTTCCGGTGAAGCGCTGCGCGGGTTCTTCGTTGTGCCGTACAAACGCCAGAAGAACGTCCCTGACCTGGTCCCATCCGATTTTGCCGCCGAGTCTTTCTCGCTCGAGCCACGCTTCCGGCTGGTGTGGCCGGTAGACACCCATGTGCTCAACCAGGGTTTCGCGGAGAACCCAGAGATGTACCGGCCTTTCAAACTGCCAGGGCACGAGGGGTTGGATCTTTACGCGCCGCATGGAGCAAACATCTACGCCTGCGCCGATGGCGAAGTGTACCAGGCGGAGCACCCCAAGAACCACCCCTACGGCATGCAGATACGCATCAAACACGAGTTTGAAGGGAAGACTTACCATACTGTGTATGCCCATCTCTCCAAGGCGCTGGTAAAAGTCGGCGACAAGGTGAAGGCGGGACAGCGTATTGGGCAGGCGGATAACACGGGCAACAGCTTTGGCTCGCACCTGCACCTCACGCTCAAGATCGACGGCGAGGGAACGACCGGTTATCCAAAGGGCATCGTCGATCCATGGCCCTATCTGAAGGATGCTGAACCGGTCACCGAGCCGCCGCCGCCCCCCGTCAATGTGATTTCACCCAAGCCGCCAAAGCCGCTGCCCAAACCTAGTGGCATCACGGTTTACACCACCGGGCAGGTAAACCTGCGCGCGGACGCCAACACCAGTTCTGAAATTGTGGCGACACTGCCCGCTGGTGACGCGCTTTCGGTGCTGGGCGAAGCTGCTGCCGCGAAAGGCAAGATCGGCAAGGAAAACCAGTGGCTCCAGGTGCAAACGGCTTCGGGCCAGGCCGGGTTTGTGGCTGCCTGGCTCACTCAGGATACAAAGCTTGAAGCATTCCCACCCAGCGGTGTGGTGGTATATCCTTTCGACCAGGCCAACCTGCGATCCGGCCCTGGAACCGGGTTTGCGATGCTCGGCGCCATGACCGCCACCGATCCGCTGACCGTGCTGGGTGATCCCGCGGTGGCAAAGAGCAAGGTGGGTAAAGACAATGAGTGGCTTCAGGTACAAACTGCCGCCGGACAGCGTGGTTTTGTGGCCGCCTGGCTGGTGCACCTTACCGGGCAGGTCGCACCCGCCACCGGGTTGACGGTATTTCCTTCGGGAACCATCAACGTACGCGCTCGCCCGGACGCAAATGCGAACATCCTTACC
>JAEZBW010000432.1 GCA_023426765.1 Bacillota bacterium | reverse complement strand
GTGCTGAATGGCATCACCCATGCGGAAATTGGTAAATGGATTTGCGGGGAATGGGGTTTGCCCGATGAAATAGCAGCGGTTGTCGGGTATCATCATACCCCCCTGCTGACGCAAAATTATGTGGATGAGGTCAAAATCATGCATCTGGCGGATTCCATCAGCACCAATTACTATGAAAAGCTGATAGGGAATGATACGACATTTATCTATGTGGGTAAACTGATGGAAGCCCTGAAGGTTGATAAGGAATTCATTGATAGTATTATCATGGAACTCCCATCAGTTGTTGATACCTTAAACCAGTTGATAGAAGTGTGACGTACGCCCACCTGAATCTGCCGACGGATCTGATACTGCGGCGGATTAATCTTCCCCGCGATATCGGTGAAACCAGTTCAGATCCATCTCCAGTTTATCTTCTTTCTCATTATAGTCATCAATAATGCCAAGTTCTATCCTGTCCCCCATATGCTTCTTTTCATATTGCAGCATCAGCGGACTTCCCTTATACAGGGTTTCAACCTGGTCATAATAGACAATGATGTTCCCCATGATTTGATATTTACCCGATTGCAGAATCAACATATCCTGATAATTGCCGGAGCTGACCGCGCACATCCGGTATGTTCCATCGGGATTGAAGGTATAGCTCCAGTCAAAGGAAGGCAGGCTGACCAGCCCTGTTACAATATCCTTATAGCCGGTGAACAGGCTGGTTTGTGAATAACTCCATGAACCTTCAAGGATATCCCGGGGAAAATCATTCGGATATTGAAAACACAGCCTTCCCTGGAAGTAGCCTGACTGGAGCTGTTGCCGTCGGGATCAAAACGAAAAGTCCCGGCGCTGGTAAAGTCAGCGGATGATTTTCAGGTACTGCCCGTGAACAATAATCAACCATAAACCGGCATTATGTAATTGTATATTACTTGATTTGTCAGTATAATAGAGGTACACCCCACCAGGCATTCCCAAAGGGGGTTTTACATATCAACCGGATCGATTTAAAGGCATGTTGTAGGAGGATTACAGCAATGAAAAAAAGCATTTTCGTCCTGGTTCTGATGTTCATTTGCCTGATACTTCCTGTCGCGCTGATGGCGGCGGACGGCACTATTTCACTGGAGAAATCCCTTTATTCACCCAACGAAAAAATGTTTGTTACGGTAAAAGGAATTACGCAGCAGATGGTCGAGGATGAAGCATACGTCTCGATATATAAAAAGGATGCGGGGCACGAGGAATATTTGGAATGGGGCCGCCCTGAAGAGGGGGACAGCCAAATGGAATTTGAGGCTCCGTCCGTTCCCGGTTCCTATGAAATGCGGCTGTACAGAAGGGATCATGAATATACGGACGAAACCTTTGTCATGAGTGTTCCTTTTCAGGTAGCTTTGGAAAAACAGGGTAAGATTTCGTTGGAAAAAAACGCTTATCTGGCGAATAAACCGATTTCCATAACCGTGTCGGATATCAGTGAGGATATGAAAAAGTCCAATGCGTTTGTGGCAATATATAAGAAAGGCGCGAAACATGATGAATGGGGTTCCTGGACATACGTACAGGAAGGTAACAGTGTGGTTGAGCTGACTGCTCCGAACCTGAACGGGGAGTTCGAAATACGTTTATACAGCATTAATCACAACTACACCGATCAGTCCTTTGTGATGAGCGTACCCTTCACATTAAGCGGTGCTGCGGATAATAAGTCTTCCGACTGGGCGGGAACCACAGTTCAAAAGGCCGAAGAGCTTGATCTTATCCCCGGTATCCTGAAAGGAGCGGACTTAACCAAGCCCATCACCAGAAAGGAATTTGCAGCGATATGCGTAAAGCTGTACGAGAAGCTTTCCGGTGAGCTCGCAACACCGGCAGCAACCAACCCGTTTACCGACACGAAGGATGCTGAAGTACTGAAAGCATACAATGCAGACATCACTTCCGGTATATCCGCTGACAAGTTTGGACCGGACATCATTCTGAACCGCGAGCAGGCTGCCACCATGCTCACCCGTGTGTTCAAAAAGGTCTTCGTGCCGGGCTGGACCCTGAAGGAAGACGGCAAATATTCATTCAATTATACCATGCCGCCGAAGTTCGCCGACGATGCCAAAATCTCCGAATGGGCAAAGCCATCGGTTTACTTTATGGTATCCCACGGCATTATCGGCGGTGTAGGCAATAACACGTTTGCACCAAGAGCCTCAACCACACAGGAGGAAGCGACCGGCTACGCCAGCGCTACCCGCGAACAGGCGCTGGCCATATCGCTGCGCATTTTTGAAAACCTGGGCGACGGCTCCGCTGCATCACAGATCGTAGCTCCGTGACAGGGGGACGGAGGTTTGACATTCGGGGCAAGAAACCATGTCCCGTTATATCCTGCACCTCATATTCAGACGTAGATGAAAACCAATTGATAACTGAAAGTATTCATGAAGCGGCGGAGTAAATACCGCCGCTTTAAGTTTTCGTCTATTACGGAATTGTCAGGGGGACGCCGTTGTCAGGGGGACGGGGGTTTGGCACCTTATGGCACTTTAATGTCAGAGGTGACAAACCTCCGTCCCCCTGTCACGTCCCTTCCCCCTGTCACGTCCGCGAATGTCAGGGAAAGGTCTGCCATCGCCAACCCCGATTCTCAGTTATTGTCAAAGACATTATTTATGATAGAATATGAGTAGTTCAATAAATTCTGGAATACACGCAGGGGTTTTTATGTACAAGCTTATTCTTGTAGATGATGAAGAAGAAGTAAGAAAGGGTATGCTGCATAAAATCGATTGGGCTGCCCATGGCTTTGAGATTGCCGGTGAGGCCGAAAATGGGCATGATGCCCTTGCTGTTGCCGAAAAGACCCCTCCCGATGTGGTGGTTACAGATATTAAAATGCCCTTCATGGATGGAATTGAGCTTTCCAAAGCGCTTTGTGAAAAGTATCCGACCGTTAAAATCATCATCCTTACCGGTTTCGATGAATTTGAATATGCACAGAAGGCCATCAATCTGAATGTCGTCGAATATATCCTGAAACCTATCGCATCAAAAGAATTCGCAGAAATGCTGGACAAGGTCAGAAAAGATCTGGATGAAGAGTTCGCCCAAAAAGAGAATGTTGAAGCCTTAAGAAAGCACTATCAGGAAAGCCTGCCGATATTAAAAGAGAAATTTTTATCGTCGCTGATTACAAGCCGCCTTACAGATGCCGAGTTCCTTGAGAAGAACAACAGCTACCGGACGGGCATCGACGGAGATGTTTACCTGGTGTCGGTGGTCAGCAATGATGCGATTAGCGCAGAGGAAACCGAAGAGGGCGGGGTGTCGGAAGTCTTGTTCGATCCCCATAAAGACAAAAAGCTGCTGAAGTTTGCAATGCTGAATGTCACCGGGGAGGTTGTCGACAAATACAAGCTCGGTCTTGCCTTTCTGCATGATGATAATGTTGTGGTCATACATTCTTTCCGGAACACCGAAAGAGAAGAAGCCATCAGCCGGGTTCTTGCAGCTTTTGAAGAGGTAAGGCAATGCATTGAAAAATACCTCAGGTTCACCGTTACCATTGGTGTCGGAACCTTTTGCACCAGCCCGGCAGACCTGAGCAGATCCTGCAGAAACGCCATAAACGCTCTTGAATACAGGCTTATTCTGGGAAGCAACAAGGTGATCTGCATTCAGGATGTGGAACCGAAATGCCGTGAAAAGGTGGAATTTGATGAGTTGAAGGAACGCTTGCTGACGAGTGCGATCCGGGTGGGGAATGCCGGTGAAGTTGAAGGAACGATTCACGGGCTTTTCCGGGATATCATTGAACTGAAGGTATCCTTTAAAGATTATCAGATTTATCTGCTTGAAATGCTGACCTCAATCCTGAAGGTTGCACGAGATCTTTGCGTCGATATGGATTGCCTGTTTGGCCCGAACCATAATCTCTTCATGGAAATGTACGGGTTCACGGACATTCACGAGGTCAGAAGCTGGATAACGGGCATCTGTCTGAAGATCATCAGCTACATCAGCAAGGACAGGCAGGATACCTGCAAGCTCCTCGTGAAAAAGGCAAAGAAATATATCCAGGAGCATTTCCATGAGAGCGATACCTCTATCGATAAAGTCTGTAAATATCTGTACATCAGTCCCACTTATTTCAGCATGATCTTCAAAAGGGAGACGAAGCTTACCTTCGTCAGCTATCTGACGCAAATTCGAATGGAGGCCGCAAAGGAGCTTTTGCGCACCACTGCGCTGCGAGCCTCCGAAATTGCCGGAAAGGTGGGATACTCCGATCCCAACTATTTCAGCATCTGCTTTAAAAAATACCATTCGGTCTCGCCAACGACATACAGAAACCATCTTACAACCTGAACAGGAAAATGAACACCGGGAAATTGAACGACAAGAGCTGACATACGGAAAGCACCTTGCAGCCTGAACAGGAAGTTCCCGCCGCCGCCATGTGACGGGAGTGCGTACTGTCTGAAATAGGGTATAAAAATGTTTCCTTTCAAGGGTGCCGGTCATGAAAAAGGCAGAATCCTTAATACGCTTGAATATATGAAGGTTAAAACCAGGAGCATTCAGTTTATCATTTCGGTATCCATCACCGTGATTGCATTGTTCATCATGCTTTTTGTCGGCCTTTCGCTGTATAACAGGTTTACGAAGAACGCTCATCAGAATGCCGTCATCAATGCCCGACAAACCATTGATCAGATATGCGTCAGCCTTGAATACTATTTTCGGGGGATGATGGAAATATCAGATTCCATCAACAACCTCATTTATTACAGCGATGACATTGATGCGGAGGACCTTGCGGAGAAGATTAACCTCATCGTCAACTCCAGAAAAGACATCGTCTCGGTTTCAGTCTTTTCCACCGATGGAGATATTGTAACCAGCACACCCTACAACAAGCTGAAAAGTAAAAGAAATATCATTCAGCAGGATTGGTTCAGAGACGCCATCGAATCGCCCTCCAACCTTTTTTTCTCATCCCCGCATGTCCAGAATATCTTTGAAAGCCAGCACAGCTGGGTTACATCGCTCAGCCGTGAGATCACCTATAAAAAAGGCGGAACAGCCCATCGCGGGGTTCTTCTGGTGGATATGAACATCACGGCGCTGGACCAGCTGTGCAGGGGGGCCAGCCTGGGAAAGAAAGGCTATGTGTACCTTGTGGATGCCAATGGAGATATCGTTTACCACCCGCAGCAGCCGCTGATCAACGTGGGGCTGAAGTCTGAAAAAACCGCCGAGGTTCAGGCCCATGGCTTCGGGAAATATTTTGAGTTCGTGGACGGCCAGGAAAGGCTTGTGACGATCGAAACGGTATATTACTGCCGGTGGAGGCTGGTAGGCATCATGTACATGGATGATGTTGTGAATAATTATAAGGAAATAAACGTATACGTCATCTGGATCCTTCTGTCCGGCATTCTTTTCGCAATCTTCATCTCCGCCTTCATTTCGGCAAAGATCTCGCAGCCCATCAAGAGGCTGGAGAAGTCCATGAAAAAGGTTGAGGAGGGGCAGCTGGACATTTGCATTGATGTTCGCGGAGAAGCGGAGGTTGCACAGCTTTCAAAAACCTTTAACCTGATGGTGGCCAGGATGCGGCAGCTGATGGATCAGATCGTTCTGGAACAGGAGGCCAAGCGAATAAGCGAATTGAATGCCCTTCAGGCCCAGATAAATCCGCATTTTCTTTATAATACGCTGGACTCCATTGTGTGGATGGCGGAGAACGAACGAACCCAGGATGTCATCACCATGGTCACAGCCCTGGCCAGGTTGTTCAGAATCAGCATCAGC
>JAEZBW010000319.1 GCA_023426765.1 Bacillota bacterium | reverse complement strand
CAGCAGGAGACAATCATCACTGAACCTGTAAGGATGCAAAACTTTTCAAGGGCGGATGTGACAAGACAGATCGTTGAAAAGGCCGAAACCATGTTCCGTGAGGACAAAACCGAGATGATCCTGCAGCTAAGGCCTGAAAGTCTGGGGAAGATTTCCCTGAAGGTCATTCATGAGCGCGGTGAAATCGTCGCAAGGTTTGTGGCCGAAAACGAACAGGTGAAAGCGATATTGGAAGGCAACATGCAGTTTTTGAAGGATTCGCTGCAAAAGAGCGGCGTGATGGTTCAAAGCCTTGAGGTTTCGGTGGGACAGCAGGGAGCGGAACAGCAAAGAGACGACAGGCGTAATGAAGCATTTGAACGTCAGGAACCGAAAGCTTCCGTCAAACCGCAGAAAGTTCTCGTACAGCCGGTATACGGATACGGTTCCACAACAGGAAACTATTCCGTTGAAACAACAGAAATCGATCTTACAGCTTAAAAAGGAGGTGAAAAAATGGCACAGGTAAATTCAGCAGGACAAAAAAATATTGATCAAATTATTGAATCACAGCAGGCAGCAAAATCAAGCCGGAATGTCAACAACGATCTGGGAAAGGATGCCTTTCTGAAGCTTCTGATCACGCAGCTGCAGCATCAGGACCCGCTGGAGCCGATGGAGGATCAGGATTTTATCGCGCAGATTGCCCAGTTCAGCTCGTTGGAGCAGATGCAGAATCTGAACAATTCGTTTTCCTATTCCATGGGTTTCTCGCTGATGGGAAAATACATCTCCGCTGCCGTAGCGGATGGAGATACCGGAACTGTAAAGTTTGTGGAAGGCGAAGTCTCCGCAGTGCGCTCGGAAGCCGGCGTTGTATACCTGGTTGTGGACGGTGAAGACGTACCCATCGATAAAATTACGAATGTTTCTGAAACACCGATGGGATTAAAGGGCATAGAGCTCGAGAAATACAATAGTCTGATCGGCTTGTTAAGCACTGTAAAAACCACCCTGGAGGGAATGGAGAAGCCCTTTGAGATGGAGGGTATCGTCGCAAAAATCCAAAAGGGCGACGACGGAATTTATGCCACGCTGGATGAGATTATTCTCAACGTTACCGACATTCAGAAGAACGCATTCAACAATGTTGAGGAATATCTGGAGGGCATGAAGGGGAAAGAGGTTCAATTCAGGGCAAAGGACAAAAAAACGGGACAGGCCATTGAGATCAGCGGAGTTTTACGGGATGGTGCGAAGAATGCGGATAACGAAAGCTATAGCGTCATTCTGGATGATGTGGTCGTACCGGTCACCGATATCGTATCTACCCGGAAGGTTGATCTTCTTTCCACCGAGCAGCAGCTTCTGGCAGAAATTCTGAAAACCCTTCGAAGGATGGAGGAACAGGTTCCGGGGTTGGTTACCGAACCGGAAGTCCCCGAGGATGATACCGAGGGCGTGAATGAGGTTGAAGACACCGAGGGAACAGGCTCAGCGCAGGCAACCGGAGGTGAAGGCTGATGGTATACAACAACAGGCCCATTTCACAGGTTCCACCCGTAAAAACAGGCAGTGAGGTTCAAAGCAAGCCCATACCCCAATCGGCAGGCAGCTTTGCAAATATCCTGAAGGACAAGATAAGCCAGGATGTAAAAATCTCCAGGCATGCACAAATGCGGATGGAAATGCGTAATGTCAGCCTGACCGAAGCACAGCGGCAAAAGCTTTCAAGCGCCATCGACAAGGCCGATGCCAAGGGGGTAAAAGATACCCTGATCGTCATGGAACGCATGGCATTTGTCGTGAACGTGAAGAACCGGACCGTCATCACCGCCATGAACAGCACCGAAATGCGGGAGAATGTCTTTACCAATATCGACGGAGCTGTGTTTGCAGACTAGGAGACCCTTGCATAAACCGACTTTTTAGCCGGTTGAGTTTCATTAAGCTTTTAACAGGGAATAACCGATATATTGATTAAGGGTTGATACAGCCGGACCCGACGGGAGGCTGGCCGTTTCGGACTGACAGAAGAAACGGTAAACCCAGGGAGGGTACTATTATGATGAGATCTATGTTTTCAAGCGTTTCAGGCTTGAAGGCACACCAGACAAAAATGGACGTTATCGGAAACAACATCGCAAACGTGAACACCATTGGCTATAAAGCCAGCCGGACCACCTTTGCCGAGGTTTTTGCCCAGACCATGGAAGGGGCGGGCGCGCCGGATCCGAATACCGGAAAGGGCGGAAGCAATCCGGTACAGATCGGTCTTGGCCTGAATGTCAGCGCCGTTGATACGATGATGACCCGCGGAAGCTTGCAGCGTACCGACAGCCCCACCGATTTGTCCATTGAAGGCGAAGGCTTTTTCATTGTTCGCGACGGCAGGGACGGAACACCGAACTTCACCCGGGCGGGGAACTTTTCCATTGACAAGATGGGAAACATCGTAACCTCACAGGGCATGAACCTGCTTGGATGGCAGAAATATGACGTGGACAATGAAGGGAACTATGTTTTTGATACACAGGAAGAAATCAAACCATTGAATATGTTTGAAGATGAATACAATCTGAACAAGCGGATTATTGCCGCAAAGGCCACAACCCAGGCGGTCATGGCCGGAAATCTGGATGCCACAAAGCTGCCTGTCGGCGGTTATACCGGCAACGCGATCAACGGAGGCGCCGCAAACACCATTCCCGATACGATCAATGCTTCCGGTGCAGCCGGGGCTGACGGCATACCCGACAACGGTTCCGTGAATGAAGATCCGCATTTTATCATACCACTGACCGTATTTGATACGTTGGGGAATGAAATCAAACTGAACGTCAGCTTTTGGAAGAATTTCACCGAAACAACCGGAACACCGCCAGTAACCACCACTACCTGGTATTACTCGCTGGGAGGCAGCAATAATGTCACGATGAATAACGCAACAGGGTTCATTCAGTTTACCAGCGATGGTAAAATTATGTCAAACGATCCCGTGAATTACAATGTGAAACCGTCGATCACGATAACACCCGGTGCTGCCGTCGGGTCTTCGCCGTTCACCTTTGAACTGAATTTCCAGAAGCTGTCCATGTATGCCGATGACAGCTCGGTAAAACCCACCCAGGTGGACGGATATGCCCCGGGAACACTTACATCCTTCAGTATTGGCGGAGACGGTATTCTGACCGGAGTATACAGCAACGGCCGTCAGCAGCCGCTCGGATTGGTAGCACTGGCTGTATTTGACAACCCGGCAGGCCTTCAGAAGGCGGGAAGCAACCTGTTCCTGCCAACCTCCAACTCCGGAGATTTCAGAAGAGCCTACAAGCCAGGGATGGAAGGCGCCGGCTCACTGAACCCGGGTACGCTGGAAATGTCCAATGTAGACCTGGCACAGCAGTTCACCGAGATGATCGTCACCCAGAGAGGTTTCCAGGCCAACAGCCGTATTATGACAACAGCTGATGAGATCCTCCAGGAACTTGCCAACATGAAGCGTTAATTTTATAAACAATGAATGAAAACCGATTCTCGGAGCCGGCTCGGGTAACCCGAACGGTCTCCGAGGCTGGTCGCAAGCTAAAGCTTGCTGCTCGCCCATGCAACCTGGGAGCCGGATCGGGTACCCTGAGCAGGCTTTTGAAAACGGGAACCGGTTTTCATTCTTCCATACCAAAAGGGGTGAAGGTATGATCGAGGTTTCAAGGCTGAACAAAAAAACTTTCATACTGAACTGCGACTGGATTGAAACTGTAGAAGCGACACCCGATACCGTGATCACCCTGACCAACGGCAAGAAGTATGTGGTTGCCGAAAAGGTTGATGAGGTGATTGCAAAAATGATAGAATATAAGCAAAAAGTGTTTAACCGTATCATTTTATAGCACAGGGATGTGAGGTGTTCCATTTGGAAGGAAAAAGCATTTATACGATTTTGTTGGCCATTATTGCGGTTTTAACGCTGGCTCTGGCGGTGCTGATCATTTTTCTGTTCATCTCGTATAATCCGAATCGGCAGGCTCAGACCAATGTTCCGCCCACAAACACAACCATCGCCGAGCGCGTGGTCGCAGACGATGAGATGCTGGAATTCAAGCTTTTTGAGGGCAAGGAAAAGATGTTCGCACTGAAGGGGGAACCCGATCATCGCGATTCCATCGTGATGGTATCGCTGACCATCAAATGCGATGCAGGCCCGAAAAAGAAGAAAGCTGAAGATATCACCAACCGTGTGAACGGCTATATCAGCGAACTGGAGGAAGCAGTCGGCGACTATTTCGCCGCGATGACCCTCACAGAAGCCAAAGCGCTGGAAACACGCTACAAGGCAAGGGATGATTTACTGAACACCTTCAATGAAATCCTCAATGCCAACAAACAGGAAAAAGAAAAGGTCGTTTACAGGGTTACCCTGCAAATGTTCCCGCAATAAAACACTGACCGCCAAAGGGGGGACCGGAACCCGTGGGAGACATTCTTTCCCAGAATGAAATCGATGATTTATTGGCGCAACTGAGTACAGGAGAAATCAACGCTCAGGAATATAAAAGGGAAACCTCCGAGAAGAAGATCAAGGAGCATGACTTCAAAAGGCCCAGCAAATTTGCGAAGGATCATTTGAGGACCATGCAGATCATCCATGAAAACTATGCCAGGCTTATCACTAACTTTCTTTCGGGTTACCTCAGAACCCTGGTGCAGGTAGATGTAATCTCCATGGAAGCCCTGCAGTATTCCGAGTTTACAAACTCCATCGCCAACCCCGCCGTTTTGGGAATCATTAACTTTAATCCCCTGCCGGGCAGCATCATTTTTGATTTTTCACCGGCCATCGCTTATGCGCTGATTGAAAGAATTTTAGGCGGTAAGGGAAATGGAATAGAGAAAATCCGCGGGTTCACCGAAATTGAACTCGCGATTCTGATGCGCATCATTTCGCAGATGCTTACCTTCATGCGGGAGCCCTGGGAAAATGTAGCGCAGGTAAGGCCCACACTGGACAGAATCGAAACAAACGCACAGTTCGCCCAAATCATGAACCCAACCGAAATGATTGCGCTGGTAACCTTCCAGGCCAAGGTAGGAGAGGTTGAAGGGCTGATGAACCTGTGCATACCCCACATGGTGGTAGAACCGGTCATGTCCAAGCTGAGCACAAAGATATGGTTCTCGATGATAGAAAAGGGAACCAACGAGGAGACACAGAAATCTCTCCGGTTGAAGGTGGAAGATACAAAGGTTCCGCTGATTGCCATCCTTGGTAAAACCGAACTGATGGTTTCGGAATTTCTGCAGCTGCAAACGGGGGATGTGCTGGCTTTAAAAACGCCGGTGGACGGAGAAATGGAAGTCATGATCGGAGATTTGCTGAAATTCAACGCCAAACCGGGCGTGAAGAATAAAAAGACCGCAGTAAAAATTACACGGGTACTCGGAAGGGAGGATGAATAGATGGGTGATATGTTATCGCAAGCTGAAATCGACGCGTTGCTTAGCGGCGCGCTAAGTGCGGATGACGAACCAAAGGCTTCCGTTCCCGTGGAAACTGTGAACCTGACGCCGCGTGAAATTGACGCTTTGGGTGAGATTGGCAATATCAGCATGGGCACTTCGGCCACAACCCTGTATACCTTATTGGGGCAGAAGGTCATGATTACCACCCCCAAGGTTTCGGTCACATCCTGGGAGGAACTGTCAAGGCAGTACCCTCAGCCTTATGTTGCTGTAAAGGTGCGTTATACCCATGGCCTTACCGGAGACAACCTGCTGGTCATGCAGGAACAGGACGTTAAGATCATCACCGATCTGATGATGGGGGGCAGCGGTCAGATTGACCCCGGCACCGAGCTGTCCGAGCTGCATCTAAGCGCTATCAGCGAGGCCATGAATCAAATGGTCGGGTCATCGGCGACATCCCTGTCCTCGATGTTTGATAAGAGGGTTGACATTTCACCTCCCGAATCGTTACTGATCGACCTGGCCAGGGACAGTGATGTCATCCGGTTTGAAGAAGGAAAACAAATTGTAAAGATAGAGTTCTCTCTTACTGTCGGCAATCTCATCGACAGTTTAATCATGCAGCTGCTGCCGCTTTCCTTTGCAAAGGAACTGGTCGCAAACCTGTACAGAACCGGCAGTTCTTCTACGGAGGAAACAAAACCTGCGCCTGCCGCGAAGCCTTCGGCAAAGCCTGCACCGGCCTCCGAGCCCCGCAGCATTCCTCAGCCGCAGCCGTCGCCGCAGTCTTACGCCGCTCCGCAGCCGCAGCCCATGTTCAATCAACCCGATCCCTATGCATATGGTTATCCTCAGATGCCGCAGATGCCTGCTCACCAGCAGAACCCTGTCCATGTGCAGCCTGCACAGTTCCAGTCCTTTGAAATGGCAGCACCGGCTCTTGAAGTGCAGAACATCGGTATTTTAATGGATGTTCCGCTGCAGATCACGGTGGAACTGGGCAGAACCAGCAAGAAGATCAAGGAAATTCTCGAATTCGGCCAGGGATCCATCATTGAGTTGGACAAGCTTGCCGGAGAACCGGTGGATATCCTGGTGAACGGCAAGAATATCGCCAAGGGCGAGGTGGTTGTCATTGACGAAAGCTTCGGAGTGAGAATAACTGACATCATCCATCCGTCAAAAAGGCTTTGATTTACATAAGAAAACATTATATAATGAGATAGAGAATATAAGGAGAGGGTTCATAGTATGGCGAATATACTGATCGTTGATGATGCTGCATTTATGAGAATGATGATTAAGGACATTCTCGCCAAAAATGGCTATACAGTTGTAGGAGAAGCCGAAAACGGAGCGAAGGCCATTGAAAAGTTTAAGGAATTGAGCCCCGATTTGGTGATTATGGACATCACGATGCCCGAAATGGATGGGATACAGGCTGTCCGGCAAATCAAGGGCTTAAGCTCCGATGCGAAGATCATCATGTGCTCGGCCATGGGTCAGCAGGCAATGGTTATTGAATCCATCCAGGCAGGCGCCCGTGATTTTATAGTAAAACCGTTCCAGGCTGAAAGGGTTATTGAAGCCGTTAAAAAGGTGGTCGGTTAAGAAAGGTACCCCATGCCGGAGTTTATTCAGTTGTTGGGTTATGTTCTTATTTTCGGTTCAATTTTATATCTGGCGTATATTGCCGCACGGGTGGTGGGCAAGAAAACGTCGGCGTCCATGCAGTCCAGGCATATGCAGGTCATCGAGCAAATCAGTCTGGGGCTGGACAGAAGGTTGCTGTTAATACGGGTCGGTTCCGAATACTTTGTGTTTTTGTGCGGTAAAAAGGAATTCAAACAGGTGGCCAGGGTAAACCTGGACAAGGAAGAAATCCAGGAGCAGGCAGAAGAAAAAAGTACGGATTCGCCCGTTTTTGATTTCCGCCAGATTTTTGACAAGGTTGCACGCAGCCAGAAGGATCACAAGGAACGAATGAAGAAAACCCGGGAAAACGATGAGGCGGATGTGCCGAAGAAGGATGTTCTTCAAAACAACATCCGAAAGCTTGAGCAAATGCGGGAAAAAAGCTACGATAAGGAAGTATGAGCATTCATGTCTAAAACAAGGAAAAGAGTTCTGTTCCTGGCCGGTATAGTTTTCCTGATGGCTGTTTTCTGCCTAAGCGTTTATGCAGAACCGGGCATATCCATTTCGGATGAGGGCATTACCATCACCTCCACCGACAACCCGGAGGAAATTTCCAACAGCATCAAGCTGATGCTTTATCTGACCGTTCTTTCCATCCTGCCTTCCATTCTCATCATGATGACTTCCTTCACGCGCATCATCATTGTGCTGTCTTTTCTGCGCAATGCGATGGGAACCCAGCAAATGCCCCCAAACCAGGTTCTGATAGGCCTAGCGCTGTTTTTAACGCTTTTTATCATGTCACCGGTATTAACCGATTTGAATGA
>JAEZBW010000315.1 GCA_023426765.1 Bacillota bacterium | reverse complement strand
TGTCTGCCGCAGGTACCATGATTACCGTGTCGCACAGGCCTTTCATCTGTCCTCCGGTGTTCCCGGTGAAACCGATCGTGGAAACCGATAAAGCTTTTGCAACCATGAGGGCATGAATTACATTTTTCGAGTTTCCGGATGTGCTTAGCCCTATCAGAACGTCCCCTTTTTTTGCATATCCATACACCTGCTGCGCAAAAATCATGTCGGCTGCAACATCATTTCCATACGCAGTGGTGAACCCTGTCTGGCTCACAAGGGATATTGCAGGTAAAGCTCCCTGCAGGTGTCCGGCAAGATAACTTCCTACCACAGGGAACATCTCGCAAAGCTGATTCCGGTGAGACATATCGATCTTTCTATTGCAGATGAAACCCTTCATCAGTTCACCGACAATATGCTCGGAATCGGATGCACTGCCCCCATTGCCGCATACCAGAACCTTGCCTCCCCGATCATAGCAATCCTTCAGTATTCTGAATGCTTTTTCGATACTGTCCCTGCAGATGAAGAGTTCAGGATGTGATTGAAACAAATCATCCAGCAATTCTTTTCCCTTTACCGTCATCTTCCCCACCTTTTTCCCATCAACCTTTTGAGTTATTTTAACCCTCTGCAGCATTCACTGCTACCGCCAAAGCTGCATAATCTCCGATTTCCTCTCCCAGCCCTGCAGGAACAATCCTGCATACGCTCCTGGCTGATTCCAGAGCTTCCTGTTCAATCACCGCTCTGGCCGAAGGCCATAATAAGTCCATGCTGCGGCAGAAAATACTGCCAATGACAATCATTTCGGGGTTTAAGACATCGATCAGGATAGATAAGCCATACCCAAGGTAAGTCCCGCACATGCGGTATATTTCTTTTGCCAGTTCATCACCTGCCTGTGCGGCTTCAGCGACGATTTTTGCATCCAGTGACTCCATTCTATCCACATGCTCACAGAAGGATGGCTTATAACCCATCTGAAGCTGTTCCAATACTTTCATCTTCGCCAGCTGCGCAATGCCGCCGCCACTGCAGAAGCCTTCAAAGGAGCCTGCCTTGCCATACCCCACCGGGCCGACATCGGTTAAGCGCATATGACCTGCTTCTCCGGCCATGCCGTTTGTTCCTCTGTATAGTCTTCCATCCAGAATCAAGCCCGCTCCCATTCCAGTACCAAAGGTAAGGAAAATCATATTTTTACAGCCTCTGCCGGCACCGAACTTCCATTCAGCGAGAGCACAGGCATTGGCATCATTTTCAACACAGGTCGGCACATTAAATTTTTCTTCCAATATGGTTTTGATGGGGATCCGATCCCACCCTACCAGGTTCGGAGGGGAAAGGATGATTCCCTGACTGCTGTCGAGAGGCCCTCCGCAGCTTATGCCGATAGCATTGAGTTTTTTGGTCTGCATTCCGTGCTTTACCAGCATCTTTTCCATGCCATCCACAATTCTGCCGATGGTATATGGCACGCCTCGGGAAACTTCGGTAAGAAACCTTATTCTGTCGGCAATAATTATGCCCTCCCCTTCACGATTCCCCAGAGAAATACTGCATTTCGTCCCTCCAATATCAACCCCGACAACCTGATGAAGCTCCAATCGTCACCAATCCCCCTTTATATTTATGCAATCAGCGCTTGCACCAATGGAGGGTCAGACCCGCCACTTAAGTGAAAAATGATTCATCCCCCACCTGTACAGGGGTTTTACAAGCAATTGGAATTATGCCTTTCGTACTACCCATCAGTCAACACCTGCGTATGTCTTGCCCTGATTTCATCCGGTGCTGCGGTGCCGGTCAACCCAATTTTCCGGATGGTAACCTCCGCCGCCGTATTGGCAAAAGAAGCAGCTTCCCACGGCAAGGCTCCTGCTGCGAGAGCACATGAAAAAGCCGATAAATGTGTGTCTCCCGCTCCGCAAGTGTCAACAGGAGGTTTAACCTTATGGGAAGGGATGTAAATGGCTGAAGCACCATCGCTATAAAAGCAGCCCAGAGCGCCCAGGGTCATACAGATTTTAGATTTGGTTCGCAGGGAAAGGTTTTTTACAGTTTCCCTGCAGTATTCAAGAGATTCCTTTTCAGGATAATATGCTCCGTACAGCGCTTTCATGCCCTCCAGCAAATTCGGCTTCAAGATGACTTCTTCATATAAACCTGCCCTGTCACGGCTGTCCACCACAACCTTTGTTCCGCTTTTGGCAAGGCGGAGGATCTCTCCTCTTATCGTCGGGGTAATGCATCCAAACAGAAGCTGATCACAGACGCATAAAAGGTCAGCTTCTGCCGCATATTGCTTTAACGCACAGAGTAATTTTTCTTCATCCTCCTGCTGCAGCTTTGTATAATTGCAGAAATCCAGCCTTGGGTCTTCAACTTCCAGTTCGGAGATACCTTTGCGGATCGGCTTGCAGTATGCGTTTGTCACGGCAGTATTACTAACGGTAATATCAGCCGTATCCAGGCCCGCTTCCTGCAGCTTACGAATAAGCAGGTCTCCCCTCCAGTCTCTGCCGATAACCCCAAGTACCTTGATGTTCTTCGGCTGCAGCGATGCGATATTGGCCGCAGCATTTCCGCCTGCACCCGGGGACATCCTTTCTTCCACCACGGGTAATGGAAAATGAGGGGTCTCCCTTGACAATTCACTCCTGGTCATATCGGCTTTCCAATATACATCCAGGCAAAGGTCACCGATCAGAACCACCCGGATTCCACGAATGTTTCGCAGGATTTCCTCCAGCTTCCCGGCACTGATTCCATGGTAAACTTCCATCGCATCAGCCCTCCCCGGCTTCTTCCGCTTTTCGCTTTCCGATAAGCCGTTTATATAGATTGGGGATGGTTACTTTGTGATCACCGCAAAAGTGCCAGCCCTGACCGCCCATACTGGTTGGACGGTTGACGATATTTTTACGCGGCCGGTAATAATAA
>JAEZBW010000309.1 GCA_023426765.1 Bacillota bacterium | reverse complement strand
GGCCGGCGCGCCTTCATGCCACCTCCTTCGGCCGGCAAGGCCCTGGCCCGCCAGACGAGCGGCCAGGCCGGCGGCTCGCTTATTGACCTGGGCGAGGAGGACCCTGGCGACAGCCGGTTCGAGCGCTATTAAGGCTCGGATTTCGGATTTTCCGACGCCTTTTCCTCGGGGCAAACACGTCAGGGGCGGTTCGCAAGAGCCGCCCCTTTGTCGTGCCGGAAGGGCGTTTTGTTTTGCCGTTGTCGTATCTGACGCCCTGGATGGGTATGCGGCAAAAATGCTCATGAAATAGCGGAGCGCGCAAGGGCGACATTGTTGTTTGGACGGCAGGTTGGATGGCCGTGGCTTTTGGCTGTCCGCGATGTTTTTTGCGAGGCAAGGGGAGAAGGTCATTGTGTCGTGTCAGATTGCGCATGATCAGAGTGTTGTCTGCATCGGTATGTTGGTGGTGCGATGTGGTGCGTTGACGGCATTTTGGTGTCATGCGAGGTCGACAGTATTTGACAGCGATGAAAGGTTAATCATTTCATTTGTGTAATGTTTATGTATGTCGAAGAAAAAAGCCGTGGGCGGTGTTTTCGCCTTTTCTTTTTTTTGCTGATCGCCTAATAATCAAAAGTGATTCCATGCCTGCGTCATGGCGCATATGGTGGGCATGATGCCTAGTGCGTTCTTGACTATATGGGGTCTTATTTTCTTGAGCGTTCGACGCTTGCGCTGCCAGAGAGCGTCTGGACCGAGCTGAGGGCTTCATGCTCCGTAGTCGTGCCAAACTGAGCGGCCTGAAGCGGTCATCCTGAGGGTTGTCGTCGGGTTGTTTCCGTTCTTCACGTCTAGGAGGGTTTATGAAGGTTGCCGTAAAGCTCCCGCTCGGATTTCTGGCCGGAGTGCTGCTCATCGTTATCCTGGGGTCGATCAACATTTACTCCATGCATACGATGAGCAAATCCATCAACGAGATGGCCACCAACTGGCTGCCGAGCATCCGGGAACTCGGCGCGGCCAGCAGGCATCTGCTCGACGCCCGACGTCTCCAGCTTCTGTCCCTGACGGCCACGACGGATGCCGGACGGCAGCAAAATCTGCGCGGTTTCGCGGAGGTCCTGGACAAGCTTCAGACCCGGCTCAAGAAATACGAAACACTGATTTCCAGTGATGAGGAACGCCGCATCTTCGAGGAATTCAAGAAGAATTTCGATGTCTACCTCGCCTTGTCCGAGAAGATGGCCGACGCCGTCAAGCAGGGGAAGAACGACGAGGCGTTGCGGATCAACAACGACGAAATTCCCAAGTTCGTCTCCGCCGCCACCGAGGGCATGAGCCGGGCTGTGGAGATCAACGACAAGGGCGCGGGCACCGAGGCGGCCAATGGCCAGGCCATCTACGAAAACGCCCGGATGGTGTCGTTTGTTCTGCTTGGCGTCTCCACGCTCATCGGCCTGCTGCTGGCCATCTTCATTCCCCGCTCCATCGTGCGGCCCGTGGCCAAGTGCGTGGCCTTCGCCAACCAGCTGGCCGTGGGCGACACCAGCGGTGACCTCGACGTGCACACCAGCGACGAGCTCGGCCAGATGGCCAACGCCATGCGCACCGTGGCCCAGGCCGAAAAACAGGTCAGCGACAACGCCAAGACCCTGTCCGAAGGCGATCTGCGGGTGGACATCGCCAAGCGCTCCCAGCAGGACATCATGCTCGAATCCCTGGGCCGCATGGTCGAGGCCCTGACCGACGTGGTCAGTCAGGTGCAGACCGGCACGGACAACGTGGCCGCCGGCAGCGAGGAACTCTCGGCCTCGGCCGAATCCCTGTCCCAGGGGGCCACCGAACAGGCCTCGGCCGTGGAGGAATCCTCTTCGGCCATGGAAGAGATGAATTCCAGCATCCAGCAAAACGCCGACAACGCCCGGCAAACCGAAGCCATCGCCGTCCAGGCCGCCCGGGACGCCAAGGAATCCGGCGACGCCGTGACCCAGACCGTTTCGGCCATGAAGGAAATCGCGCACAAGATTTCGGTCATCGAGGAAATCGCCCGCCAGACCGATCTGCTCGCCCTAAACGCCGCCGTGGAAGCGGCCCGGGCCGGCGACCACGGGCGCGGCTTCGCCGTGGTGGCCGCCGAGGTCCGCAAGCTGGCCGAACGCAGCCAGCACGCGGCCACGGAAATCACCTCCCTGGCCCAGGGCAGCACCGGCATCGCCGAAAAGGCCGGCGGCCTGCTCGCCCAGCTCGTGCCCAACATCCAGCGCACCGCCGATCTGGTCCAGGAAATCAGCGCCGCCTGCCAGGAACAAAGCAACGGCGCTTCCCAGGTCAACAAGGCCCTGCAGCAGCTCGACCAGACCATCCAGCAAAACGCCAGCGCTTCCGAGGAACTGGCCTCCACGGCCGAGGAGCTGTCCAGCCAGGCCGAAAATCTTCAAGCCACCATCGCCTTCTTCCAGATCAAGCAAAGCGGCCACGCCGTCTATGAGCGCCGGGCCCTGGCCGCGGCCGCGCCCAAGAAGGCCCTGGCCGCCAAGGCCGGCCGGCGGGCCAATGCCGGAGCCCGCATCAGTCTGGACAGCGGCGATGGCCACGACGAGGAATTCGAGAAGTTCTAGAACGGCGATCCTTGAGAAATACGCCGGTATTCTTCAGGAAAGCAACATAACAACGCCTCTTGGCAGCGGACTTGGCCGCGCGAGGATGCGGCAAAAAGGGCCTGCGGCGGCCGGAGCGGACATCCGCCCCGGCTACGGCAGGCCCTTCGCATTGGGGCGTGGGCAAACGCGGCAAGCCTGCCGCCGCCGCCAGTCCCGCCACGCCACGCCCAGTAGACGCCGGACGACGATTGCGCGACAAGGGCGGCAACGGGTCCGAAACCGCCGCCCCTTAAGCTGCGACCATAACGGCCGAAGGGATGGCGAGGGTTGCATATCCATGTCCTGGAGGCGCGCATGAAACGGCCTATCCCCCTTTTGCTCCTCGCGGCGCTGGTCCTGGCCGGCCTGCCCGGCCGGGCGGCGGCCTTTGACGAACAGTCCATCACGATCTGCGCCTT